>NZ_JBEXWB010000240.1:0-9949 GCF_040629645.1 Streptomyces sp. NPDC005899
GCCGTCCGCACGGCGTCTTGTACGAACTTTGCACGCCTCCCCGGCCCGCACCGCTCTTGTAGGCTCCCTCCATGGGTGCACGTCCGGACATCGGCCCCGGCTCCGACCCGACGGGCACGACCGGCTTCGACCTCGCTCTCATCACGACGGAGCGACGGGGGGCCGAGGGCGAACCGGCCGGCATCGCCTGCGCACTCGCCTACGACTCCGAGCTCTTCGACCCCGAGACGGCCGCTGCGCTGGCGGCGCGGCTGGTCACGCTTCTCACGGCATTCGCCAACGTCCCGGACACCGCGCTGTCGCGCGTGGAGCTGTTCTCCGACGACGAGCGCCGGGCCTGGCTGGCGATGTCCAGTGGAACCACGCGTGCGATCGGTGAGTGCACCCTGGTCGAGCTGTTCGAGACACGGGTCCGGGCGATGCCGGGCGCCGTGGCGCTGGTGTGCGGCGACCGTTCGCTGACGTTCGCCGAACTGAACGAGCGGGCCAACGCCCTGGCCCGGCGGCTGATCGAGGCAGGTGTCCGCTCCGAGGAGCCTGTGGCCCTCCTGATGGACCGGTCGGCGGAGCAGATCGTCGCGATCCTGGCGATCCTCAAGGCGGGCGGTTGCTACCTCCCGCTGCACCTGGCGCATCCGGCGCGACGCATGGCCGGTGCCCTTGCGGCTGCTGAGGTCAGGATCCTGCTGACCGATGGTTCGCACGCCGACCACGCGGTCGCGAGGGCCGCCGGGACGACACTCCTCGTGACGGCGGACGGTCCGGCCGCGGCGGACGGCGGCGACCTCGACCGCAAGCCGCTGCCCGAGCAGGCCGCGTACATCATGTTCACCTCCGGCTCGACCGGCACCCCCAAGGGCATCCTGGTGCCCCACCGGAGCGTGGTGCACCTGGCCCTCGACAGATGCTGGGGCGAAGGCGTGCTGGAGCGGATGCTGGTGCATTTCTCCGCCGCGGTCGATCCGTCGACGGGCGAGATCTGGGCCCCGCTGCTCAGAAACGGCAGTCTGGTGATCGCACCGCCCGGCGACCTCGACGCGCAGGAGCTGCGGGAGCTCGTCTCCCGCTACGGCGTCACCGGCGCCATCTTCCCCGGCGGGCTCTTCCGGATGCTTGCCGACGACGACCCGGCCGCGTTCGCAGGGTTGGCCGGCGTCTATACGGGCGGCGAGGTCATTTCGCCGGTCGCGGTGCGCAAGGTGCTCGACGCGGCTCCCGGTCTCCTCGTGCACCCCCTGTACGGACCGACCGAGGCGACCCTGGCCGTTACCTACCACACGATTCGGCGGGCAAGGGAGCTGGCGGGAGATGTCCCCCTCGGCCGGCCGATGGACAACCGGCGCGTCTATGTCCTGGACGAGCATCTCAACCCGGTGCCGCCCGGCACCGTCGGCGAGCTGTACCTCGGCGGTGAGGGCCTGGCCCGCAGCTACGTCGGCAGCCCCGTTCTGACGGCCGAACGGTTCGTCCCGGACCCCTTCCACGGGGTGGGTGCCCGGATGTACCGGTCGGGGGATCTGGCCCGCTGGACGCGTGATGGCGTCCTCATGTTCGTGGGCCGCGCCGACGAGCAGGTCAAGGTACGCGGCTACCGCATCGAGCTCGGGGAGATCGAGACCGCCCTGGCCCGGCAGGAAGGCGTCCGGAGGGTCGCCGTCGTCGTCCGGGAGGACCAGCCCGGCGACGAACGACTGGTGGCGTACCTGGTGCCGGACGCGGGAGCGGCACCGGACCCGGAGGCGCTGGCCGAGGAGCTGCGCGCCACTCTGCCGGCGTACATGGTGCCCTCCGCCTTCGTTGCCTTGCCGGAGCTCCCGCTGACGCCGAACGGGAAGACGGACCGTACGGCCCTGCCGGCGCCGGACTACGGCGGCGGCGCAGGCCAAGGCCCCCGCACGGCCGACGAGGAGCGTCTGTGCGCTCTGTTCGCCGAGGTCCTGGGGGTGGAACGAGTCGGCGTGGACGAGGGATTCTTCGCCCTGGGCGGGGACTCGCTGTTGGCGACCCGGCTGAGGACCAGGATTCGGAGCGCGCTCGGTGTCGACCTCAGGGCGCGAGTGCTGTTCCGGCACCCGACGGTCGCCGAGCTCGCGCGGCTGCTCTGACCCCGCGCAGCAGTCCGGGTCCCCGGACTACTGCGCGGGGTCACCGAGGTAGCCGGGGAAGCGGCCCTCGGGGTCGCGGGCGGCACGGATCCGTCGGAATGTCGACCAGGCGGCGTCCGACATGATCCGGTCCGCTCGGACGGCGAGGTCGCTGTCCCCGAGGTAGCAGCCGACCGAGTGAGGCTCCAGGCGGCTCATCGTGCGGTCGAGCCACGCCCGGCTCAGGACATCGTCGGCGGGGGTCGTGCCTATCGCGTACGCGGCGAAGTAGAGGTCGGTCTGCAGCGACACCGCCATGTCCGGGAGGCGACGGGCGACCAGCGGCGTGAAGTCGCCCAGGACCGTGAACGTCCTGGGCGTGGGCAGCTCGGTGAAGGCGGGCACCAGCGCTGGAACCAGCTCCGACGCGGAACCGGAGAGGAAGGCGTTGTCCGCGGCGTACCGGTGGTTCTCCGGATTGCCGCGCAGCTGCTCCGCCTGGAGCTCCGCGAAGTCCACCGGCTCGGCGACCGTGCGTGCCGAGGCCCTGGCGACCACCGGACACGAATCGAGTGCGGCCAGCGAGGCCGGGCCGCCGTCGAACGACACGGCGTCGACGGTCAGTACCGGAGCGTCGGAGCCGGGCGGCGTGCAGCCGACGGCGGCCAGCTCGACCGACGCCGGCAGGTCGTGGCGGGCCACGTGGTACCAGCTCAGGACCTCCGCGGCGAGCTCGGAGGGGAAGACGTACGTAGACCGCGTCAGCTCCCGGAAGCGGGGACGGGTCCGCAGCCGGAAGGCGGTGACCACTCCGAAGAATCCGGGCCCCGAGCCGCGCGCCGCCCAGAACAGATCGGCGTTCTCCGTCTCGGAGCACCGCACCACCTCCCCGGCGGCGGTCACCACCTCCATGGACACGAGAGACTCGGCGGCCCAGCCCCAGCCGCGGCAGTTCCAGCCGATACCACCCTGGAGCAGGAAGCCTCCCATGCCGACGCTGGGGGAGTGGCCCACGGGAAAGAACCGGCCGTGCCCGGCGAGATACGGGTCCAGGTCCAGGCCGCCGCGTACTGCCGGGCCCACTGTCACGGTCGCGTCGGTGGGGTCGTAGGACATCCCGGTGAACAGCGCGAGGTCAATGAGCAGGGTGTCCTCGCGCAGTGACCAGGCGGCCCAACTGTGCCCGCCGGAACGGACGGCGACCCGCCAGCCCTCCGCCGCTGCCAGCCTCACCCCCTCCGCGACGTCGGCGACGTCGGCGGCCCGCAGCACCGCTACCGGACGCCGCGAGGGCAGCCGGCGGTTGAAGACGCGTGCGGTCGCGGCATCGGCGAAACCGGGGTCGCCGCTCCGCCAGAAGGCTCCGGTGAAAGCGTTCATCCTCGGGCGGCCCCGTCCTCGTCGCCGGACGGACCGCGGCGCAGGCTCGCCAGCCGCATGTCCGTCCAGGAACGGCCGACACGGGCCAGGCAGTCAGCCCTCGTGCCCCGCTGCCCCACCTCGAACCAGCCGGCGGGCAGATCCTGCCCGGCCGGCCAGACCGAGTACTGCTCCTCGCCGTTCCGCACGATGCGGAACTCGCCTGCCTCGTCGTCGGACATGCAGCTCCTCACTGTGCGTCTGCGGGGAGTACGAACCGCTCGGCCGCTTCCAGGAGCTGTTCCACGGCCTCGCCGGGGAAGCGGTCCTCGTTGTAGTGCGCGACGAGCTCCGAGCCCGTCTCGTACAGGTTCCACGCGACGACCACGGTTTCCAGGAACCGTTTTCCGCCAGGGACGTCGAGTTCGACGTACTCCGCCTCGGTGCCGGCGAACGGCGGCAGGTCGTGCGAGGAGGGCGGCTCCTCGTTGAGACTGACGTACAGCCCGGCCTGCCGGTCCGGCACCATCAGGGTCTCGCTCCAGTACCGTCCGGCGACCAGCAGCGGAACGCTGTACTCGAAGACGTCGTGGGTCCGGTGGAAGACCTCCCGGACCGCCTCGGCCGGGCTCTTGTGCGGTGCCCCGAGGTGCAGCGGCACAGTCTGGACGAACAGCCCGGCGGTCTGCGACGTGCCGGGCAGCATCCGCCCGTGCTGGTTGACGGAGATTCCGGCCACCGGATCGCCGGCGACCTCCTTCGCGGCGGCGAGCACGCCGGCGGTGACCGCGGCGAAGGGTGTCGCCCGGGCCTCCAGCGAGAGCGCGTGCAGGCGCGCCTTCGCGTCGGCAGGCAGCACACGGCTGATCGTCCTGGGCCGGTAAGCGCCCGTGGTGTCGCCGCCGACCGGGAAGGGTGCGGGGACCGTGCCGAACTCGTCGACGTAGGAGCGCCAGAACGCCCGGCACTCCTGCCCCCACCGGCCGGCGAACAGACGCCGCTCCTCGGAGGCGAAGCTCTGGTAGCTGCCGGCGGCGGTGACATCGCCGGAATCGCCGGTCAGGGCGCGGCGGTAGAACTCGGTGAAGTCCGCCCGGATGAGGGCCCACGAGGCCAGGTCGTTGATGATGTGGTCGATCGCGATCCCGAACAGGTGCCTGCGCTCGCCGCACCGCACGACGGCGACCCGTGAGAAGCTCGGGCCGCCCAGGTCGAAGGGGCGGCCGATGAAGCGGCTCATCAGCTCGACCGCGTCCGCGTCCGACGCGGCGGTCCGGAACTCGACCTCGCTGAGCGCGTCTCCATCGGTGCGCGCCTCCTCCGGCGAGAGATAGGTGCGGCGCAGGGCGTCGTGCCGGAGGCACACCCGCCACCACGCGTCGCGGAGGGCGGCGACGTCCAGTTCGCCGGTGAGCCACATCGCCATGTAGTGAAGGTTGTGCCAATCGGCGAACTCGCCGGTCAGACGGGCCATCTCCGCCAGCGAGGTGGGGCCCTGAGCGGCCCGGCTCCCGGACGCCGTCACTTCTCGCCGCCGTGCACCGCGCCGGAATCCCCCTGCGCGAACTCGGCGTCGAGGAAATCGGAAAGGCTGCGCGGCGAGGCGTACGAGAATACGTGACGCAGCTTCACGTCGATACCGAGGGCGTCGTGGATCCTGCCGGTGATCTGCAGGACCTGCAACGACGATCCGTTCTTCTCGAAGAGATCCGCATCCTCGTCGAGGGCGGGATCTCCGAGAACCTCTCGCCAGATCCGGGTCAGGACCGCGACGCGTTCCGGCGCCTTTGCGTTCTGCAGACTCATATCGGGAGCTCCTCACGGCGACTGCGCGATTCTCTGGTGCCCACAACGTGCAGGGTTGCGGCCGAGCCGCATGCTACCGATCTTCAGACAGCGCCCGTACTGACAAGAGTCAGGGTGACGCAGGGACTACACCAGCACACTCACCTGGCAATAAGAATGGTCGGACTCGGTCGCGGCCACCGTCGTGCTGAGCAGCCGCAGCGCCCGCCCGTAGAGAATGTGGTCCTTCTGTCCGCCCCCGGGGGTCGTGGGGGTGGCCTCGAAGGCGCTCCGGTAATGCCCGGGGCCCAGGACATCCCCGAGCACCTCGCCTATCCGCCCGTGATTCGCGTCGAGGGCGGCGAAGGCTGTCCCCGTGCCGCCGACGGCCAGCAGGTCTGCCGTGAGCATGGCCCACACCGGCACGAACGCCGGCTCGGTGGCGCTCGCGCCGAAGCGCCTCAGAGGGAAACAGTGCCCGTTGACGAACCCGAGCATCCGGTCGCCGAGGGCGATCGACCCGACCATGTAGCCCTTGTCGTGAAGGGCCCAGCGCTCGCCCCGCGGGCCGGTACCAACCAACTGTGGCCGGGGAAATCGCTTGTACACGGTTTTCGCGATCGGGAACCGCGAGAGGATACCCAGGGCGAGGGAAGCATCCTTCGACATGTGTGAAACACTGAGAGGAAAAGACAAGAAGTGCGCATATTTGAGGCGTCTCGCCAGATATTCCGACTGGCTTTCCCGGCGGCCGTCATAGTCATGTGCCTCTTGCAGGCACAGTACGTCGGGGCGGTGATCCGCCAGAACTGAGGCGTAGTAATCGAGTGAGGGGATCCCGTCGCGTTGGTGGGATTCCCCGAGGATCCCACCTCCCATGTTCCAGGTCGCGATTCTCAGCAGCGTAGGCCTCATCGATCCGTCCCAGAAGATGTGGAAATGTACGGACGCCTGTCGGGCGTGCCATTTTATGCGTCTCCGGCACCGGATCACACTGACAGGAGTCAGGGTGCCGCAGTCTCACTTCGCAGGCCGAGTGGAAAAGCCGAACTTCGCCTCCCTCCGGAATCCGTGCGCTAGGTTGTCCGTCATGAGCGAACTCGGATCAGGCACCTGGCCCCCCGCCCCGATAAAGACCGAACGGCTCGTGCTCCGCGAATCGGAGCCCCGGGACCGCGCGGCGGTCATCGAGTTGTTCGCCTCGCCGGAGGTGGGCACCTTCATCGGTGGCGCGCGACCACGCGACGACCTCGAGCGTGCGGTGCCCGAGACGCCCGGGCGGCGTCCTGGCTTCTTCGTGATCGAACGCGACGGGGCGATGATCGGAATGGTCACCCTCGACCGACGCGAGGAGCGACCGGGGCGCGCCCGTCCCGAAGCCGGCCTGACCGAGCTCGGCTATCTGTTTCTGCCGCAGGCGTGGGGGCACGGGTACGCCGCCGAGGCATGCACGGCCATCCTCGACTGGTTCGCCGGCACTCTCCCTGGCACACCGGTCGTGCTCACCACTCAGTCCGCCAACGACCGCGCGATGCGCCTCGCCGAGAAGCTGGGGTTCACCGAGGTGGAGCGGTTCGAGGAATTCGACGCCGAGCAGTGGTTCGGCGAGTGGACCCCCTGACCACACCGTCCTTCTGAGCTCGGCGCGAGCGCCTGGGTGACCGCTGTCCACTCGCGCCCGCCACCGACTCGACATGGGCGGCCGGTGCTGGAACAGCCAGCAGCCATCGGCAACCCCGGCGGAACACATCAAAATCTTTCTGCCGAACCGGAGGGCACCTCCTGCCGTTGTGGCAAGGGCCGGGCTCAGTCGGCCCTGTGCGCAACAAGGTCCGCACATTAAGTAGGTGTTGTCGTACCGAACCTGAGACCGGTGTTTTTGCTGGTCAGGCATAGGTTCGGTGCTCCCGTGGGAGGGGTGGCCTGTCGTGTCATCGTTCCTGGGGAGGTCGTGGATGCCGTCGGTCGTGGGGTTGCTCGAACAGCGTGAGCTGGGTGCTCGTCGTCGTGTGGACGAGCTGCGGGAGGAGGCCGACCGCGTCCAGGCCGAGCTGGCCGTGGCCGAGCGGGAATGGAAGGAGTGGGTCATCGCCCGCTCGCGGGTCGGCGAGGTGCTGGGTCCGGTGGACGAGACCGCAGATCACGCACGGACCGAACGGGCGATGCCGGCGCAGGGGCAGGCAGAGGAGGCATCGTCGGCGTCGATGGCAGCGAAGCCGAAGGCGCAGGTGCCGGTGTGGCGCGAGGGGCTGGACGCGTCCGTGCTGTCGATGGACTACCAGCGCATCCTGCGGGCTCTCGCGGACCGGCATCGCCTTCATCAAGGGCCGCTGACCTGCCAGGAGATGGCCGTCTTGTTCGGCCTGGACGCGGTGCCGTCGAAGGTGGAGGCGTTGCGGTCGAAGGCGAAGCGGCTGGTCGCGCGGGGCTGGCCGAGCCGGCGCCGGGCCGGTTCACGCTCGCGCGGGCTGTGAGCGGGTCAGGCGGCGGGTCATGATCATGGTCATCGACCAGTAGATCATCGCCTCGGCGCTGGTGGTGCGGCGTTCGAAGTCGCGGACCAGGCGGCGGCTTCGCATCAGGTGGGCGAAGAGCCGCTCGACGATCCACCGCTTGGGCAGGACCACGAAGCCGCGCGTGTCGTCGCTGCGTCTGACGATCGCCAGGACCAGGGCGAGCGTGGCCAGGCAGTGCTCGACGGGGCTGCCGGTGTAGCCGCCGTCGGCCCAGACGAGTTCCAGCCGGTGGTGGGGGTCCGCCACCTGGGCGAGCAGCGCCTTCGCGGCGGCGCGGTCACCGGTGTCCGCGGCGGTGACCATGACGCCCAGTAGCAGGCCGAGGGTGTCGACCACGACGTGCCGCTTGCGGCCGTTGATCAGCTTGCCGCCGTCGAAGCCGCGGCTGTCGGCTCCCACCACGGCGTCCGCCTTGACGGACTGCGAGTCGATCACGCCGGCCGTCGGCTCCACATCCCGGCCCGCCTTCTGGCGGACCCGGTCGCGCAGCCGGTCGTGGAACTCCCTGACCAGCAGGTGGTCGCGCCAGCGGCGGAAGAAGGCGTAGACCCGGTCCCACGGCGGGAAGTCGGCCGGCATCGCCCGCCACTTGATCCCGTTGTCCACGAGATAGCGGACCGCGTCCAACATGGCCCGGTGGCAGTACGCCTCCGGCTGCCCGCCGCGGCCGCGCATCCAGCCCGGCACCGGCAGCAGCGGCCGGACCACGGCCCACTCCGCGTCCGTCATGTCCGAGGGATACCTCCGAACACGTTCCGGGTGATCGGCCGCATTCCCGAACCGGTGAGCGGCACAATCACACGACGGAGCAGCCGAGTTGAACTCCACCGGCGTGAGGACGTACAACTGCGGCAACAGGGTCTCCTGGATCTCGGTTGGCTTCGCAACCCCGAGCTACCAAGAGGCCCTGCCTTCATGCCCACGGTCAGCCGCGATCACCCGATCGAGACTCCTGTTCGACGCCCACCCCTCAAGATCGGAACGACAACAGCTACTTACAAGCCCGGTCTGGGTGACTACGATCTTTTGGCCAACGAGAGAGATCGCTGGGCCGAAGCTCGGCGCGCAACGATCCAGGCGCTGGCGCAGGCTCGGTCTGCAGACGAGATGGCCGCCTTCCTCCGCCCTACATCTCCCTCCATCGCTGCCGATGCCTTACACCCCTGGGTATGGGAACCGGCGGCCCCGCTATGGGGAGCGGAGGCGTATCAAGACGCAGTACTCGCCGCGGCGCGCACAGTGAACCGCCGTCTGCAACGAAAGCTGGGCCGTCACGACATCGGCGAATATGACTTGGCAATGCAGGCGTTCGACTTGAAAGACCCGGCGCCAGGGAAACCGAGGCTGCGATCGCCTGGGGACCGAATGGCGCCTTCCTGGCGGGCCCGACAGGAAGGCGCAAAGTACATGACGGCCGGCTTCTTCCTGGCCATCCGCAATGTCGCCGCTCACCTGGACGACGCAGACTGGGCTGCGCAGGAAGCGCTGGAGTACCTGGCCGCCTTGAGCGTAGTCGCCCACTGGATCGAGGAGTGCTCGGTCGAGGTTGCGTCGTAAACGGCAGGAACCCAGCCGACTGCCGACGGCACGCCGGCGACCCGCCGGGCACGCGATACGGGAATCTGCTCGCAGCTGGCTGTCGCGCTGCTCGGTCCCGAGAATTCCGCCGGTCAGCGCTCGAGCTTCAGTAGCCAGTGCTGGAGGGGGCCGTCATCGGGGATGCTCGCCCGGTAGGCGAAGACGCCCCGTGTGAGCATGCGCATACTCGCCCGGACGTCCGCGCGTCGCTGACCGCCGCGCGGAATGCGACGGCGGCCGTGAATGCGGCGGCTGACCGGTCGTGAGATGTCGCCCAGGTCTACCTGCTGCGGGCCGTCTTACAGGACGAGCACCCGGCCGCCGGCCCTGTGGCGCAGATGTTAGTCCATGAGTCTCTGTACCGGCTGGCCTCCGTCGGCGCGGTGCGGGGTCTGCGCCTGGACGGTGGTACCCGGTGACTGCGGACCTGACGAAGGAAGAGCCGGGCTCAGCGCGGATCGAGGGGCGGGCCCCGGCGCTGCGGCCGTCCGTGCCGCTCTACCGGCACATGCTGTACGGCGCAGGCCTGCCCGGGTCTGTCAAACGAGCGGTGTAACTCGGGTTGTTGAGGGTTACTGGCGGGCTGCGGAGAGTCGGCCGTCGAAGGTGATGTCGAAGGCGTTCAAC
>NZ_JBEXWB010000241.1:0-6997 GCF_040629645.1 Streptomyces sp. NPDC005899
CGCGCCGCCGGCCGGCGTGCCGTCAGCCGAGTGCCGACTTCACGACGTCGGCCAGCTGTCCGGCGACGGCGCGGGCCTGCTCGATGTCGGCTGCCTCCACCATCACCCGGACCAGCGGCTCCGTGCCGGACTTGCGCAGCAGTACGCGTCCGGTGTCACCCAGCTCGCGTTCGGCCTGGGCGATGGCGGTGGCCAGTTCGGGCGAGGTGTCCACACGGGACTTGTCGACGTCCGGCACGTTGATGAGGACCTGCGGCAGGCGCTGCATCACACCGGCCAGGTCGGCGAGCGTACGGCCGGTCGCGGCGACCCGGGCCGCGAGCATCAGCCCGGTGAGCGTGCCGTCACCGGTGGTGGCGTGGTCCAGGACGATCACGTGGCCGGACTGCTCGCCGCCGAGCGCGAAGCCCTCGGCCTTCATCGACTCCAGGACGTAGCGGTCGCCGACGGCGGTCTGGACGAGCCGGATGCCCTCCCGCTCCATCGCCATCTTGAAGCCCAGGTTGGACATGACCGTGCCGACGACGGTGTCCTTGCGCAGCTGGCCGGCCTCGCGCATGGCGAGGGCGAGCACGGCCAGGATCTGGTCGCCGTCGATCTCCTCGCCGCGGGCGTCGACGGCCAGGCACCGGTCGGCGTCGCCGTCGTGCGCGATGCCGAGGTCGGCCCGGTGCTCGACGACGGCGGCCCGCAGCAGCTCCAGGTGGGTGGAGCCGCAGCCGTCGTTGATGTTCAGGCCGTCCGGCTCCGCGCCGATGGTGACGACCTCGGCCCCGGCCCGGGCGAATGCCTCGGGCGAGACCCGGGCGGCCGCGCCGTGCGCCTCGTCGAGGACGACCTTCAGCCCGTCGAGCCGGTTGGGCAGCACGCCGATCAGGTGGGCGACGTAACGGTCGAAGCCCTCCTTGTAGTCGGTGACCCGGCCCACGCCGCCGCCGGTCGGGCGGGCCCACGGCTCGCCGGTGCGGTGCTGGTCGTAGACCGTCTCGATGCGGTCCTCCAGCTCGTCGGCGAGCTTGTGGCCGCCGCGGGCGAAGAACTTGATGCCGTTGTCGGGCATGGCGTTGTGACTCGCCGAGAGCATGACACCGATGTCGGCGCCGAGCGCGCCGGTGAGGTACGCCACGGCCGGGGTCGGCAGCACGCCGACCCGCAGGACGTCCACGCCCGCGCTGGCCAGGCCCGCGACGACGGCGGCTTCGAGGAACTCGCCGGATGCGCGGGGGTCGCGGCCCACCACGGCTGTCGGCCGGTGCCCTTCGAAGGTGCCGGCCTCGGCCAGTACGTGCGCCGCCGCGACCGAGAGCCCGAGCGCGAGCTCGGCCGTCAGGTCCGCGTTGGCGACACCACGCACGCCGTCCGTGCCGAAGAGTCGTCCCACTGGTGTCCTCCGATGGTGCTCCGAAACCACAAAACCGAGCAAGCAGAACAGGGCGGGGCCAGACGCAGCGAAGTGACACGCGGTCACGGCCGCCAGCCCGATAAACGTCTTAAGCCGTTATACGCCCGCGAGAGCTGATAAACGAACGCCCCGGCGGCACGCGGTGTGCCGCCGGGGCGAACGTGTAACGCGGACGAGCAGGCGATTTAGCGCTTGCTGTACTGCGGGGCCTTACGGGCCTTCTTGAGACCGGCCTTCTTGCGCTCGACCGCACGGTCGTCGCGGGAGAGGAAGCCGGCCTTCTTCAGCGTGGCGCGGTTGTTGTCCACGTCCGCCTCGTTCAGCGCGCGGGCCACGCCGAGGCGCAGGGCGCCGGCCTGACCGGAGACGCCGCCACCCGAGATGCGGGCGATGACGTCGTAGCGGCCGTCGAGCTCGAGCACCTTGAAGGGCTCGTTGACTTCCTGCTGGTGCACCTTGTTGGGGAAGTAGTCCTCAAGGGTGCGACCGTTGATCTTCCACTTGCCGGAACCCGGAACGATCCGGACACGGGCGATGGCGTTCTTGCGGCGGCCCAGGCCGGCCGCGGGCTGCGGGTCGCCGAAGCGGCCCGCGAGCGACTCGGAGGTGTACTCACCCTCGACGGGGACCTCCGACTCGAAGGTGGTCACCTCGGCGAAGGTCTCTTCACCCTCGGTGCCCTCGACGGGCGTCTCAACAGTGGTCTCGGCCACGATTCTCCTCAGATCTTTCTTTACGTCTTAGGGGGGAGGCCGGAACTACTGCGCGACCTGGGTGATCTCGAACGGGACCGGCTGCTGCGCAGCGTGCGGGTGCTGGTCGCCCGCGTAGACCTTCAGCTTCGAGAGCATCTGACGACCCAGGGTGTTCTTGGGGATCATGCCCTTGATGGCCTTCTCGACGGCCTTCTCGGGGTTCTTCGAGAGGAGCTCGTCGTAACGCACGGAGCGGAGACCGCCCGGGAAGCCCGAGTGGCGGTACGCCATCTTCTGGGTCTTCTTGTTACCCGAGAGGTGGACCTTCTCGGCGTTGATGATGATGACGAAGTCGCCCATGTCCATGTGGGGGGCGTAGATCGCCTTGTGCTTGCCTCGGAGGAGGTTCGCAGCCGTGGTGGCCAGACGGCCCAGGACGATGTCCTCGGCGTCGATGATGTGCCACTGGCGAGTGACATCGCCGGGCTTGGGGCTGTACGTACGCACTTCGTAGCCTTCGCTTCTTCAGTGGATGAGGTCCAGACACATGGCACCCCTGAAGCGATCATGCAGCTGGGGCTCACAATCGCCGGGGACACTGCCCGTATGCGAGCCACTGGTAACTGCTCCAGAGAACCTACGTAGGGGCTCCTCGTACGAGGACGACGAAGCCGATACGTATAACAACGGCCGACGATACCCGTCCCGCCCCGGACGGGTCAAAACGCGCCGCCGCCCCTACCGCTTCCGCTCCACCCGCCGCTCGTCCCAGACCGGCTCCGCCGACTCCCGGACCACCCCGTCCGAGCCGAAGACGAGGTACCGGTCGAAGGACTTCGCGAACCAGCGGTCGTGGGTCACGGCCAGCACCGTGCCGTCGTACACCTCGAGCCCGTCCTGGAGGGCCTCCGCCGACTCCAGGTCCAGGTTGTCGGTCGGCTCGTCGAGCAGCAGCGCGGTCGTGCCGGCCAGCTCCAGCAGGAGGATCTGGAAGCGCGCCTGCTGCCCGCCGGACAGCTTCTCGAACGCCTGGTCCCCCTGCCGCTCCAGTTCGTACCGGCGCAGCACGGACATCGCCCCGCCGCGGTCCTTGGCGTGTTCCGTCCACAGGATGTCCACGAGCGTCCTGCCCAGCAGTTCCGGGTGGGCGTGCGTCTGCGCGAAGTGCCCGGCCACGACCCGGGCGCCGAGCTTCCACTCACCGGTGTGGGCGACCGGCTCCCCGGCCAGCAGGCGCAGGAAGTGCGACTTCCCCGAGCCGTTGGAACCGAGGACCGCGACCCGCTCCCCGTAGTAGATCTCCAGGTCGAACGGCTTCATCAGGCCGGTGAGCTCCAGGTTCGTGCAGGTCACCGCACGCACGCCGGTCCGCCCGCCGCGCAGCCGCATCCGGATCTCCTGCTCGCGGGGCGGCTCCGGCGGCGGCCCCGCCTCCTCGAACTTTTTGAAGCGGGTCTGCATGGCGTGGTAGCGGTTCGCCATGTCCGGGCTGTTCGCCGCCTGCTGCCGCATCCGCAGGACCAGCGCCTTCAGGCGGGCGTGCTCCTCCTCCCAGCGCCGCAGCAGCTCCTCGAAGCGGGCGAAGCGCTCCTTGCGGGCCTGGTGGTAGGTGGAGAATCCGCCGCCGTGCACCCAGACGTCCGAGCCGGCCGGGCTGGGCTCCACGCTGACGATCTTCTCCGCGGCCCGGGAGAGAAGCTCCCGGTCGTGGGAGACGAAGAGCACCGTCTTACGGGTCTCCCCGAGCTTCTCCTCGAGCCACCGCTTGCCGGGGACGTCGAGGTAGTTGTCCGGCTCGTCGAGCAGCAGCACCTCGTCGGGGCCCCTGAACAGCGCCTCCAGGACCAGCCGCTTCTGCTCGCCGCCGCTGAGGGTCCGCACCTCGCGCCACTGCGCCTTCTCGTACGGCATGCCGAGCGCGGCCGTGGTGCAGATGTCCCACAGCGTCTCGGCCTCGTAGCCCCGCACCTCCGCCCAGTCGCTGAGGGCCTGCGCGTACGCCATCTGCGCGGCCTCGTCGTCGACGGTCAGGATGCGCTCCTCGGCGGTGTCGACGGCCCTCGCCGCCTCCCTGATCCGGGGCTGCGCCACGGACACCAGCAGGTCGCGCACGGTGCGCTCGTCCCGTACGGAACCGACGAACTGGGCCATCACCCCGAGCCCGCCGCTCACCGACACCGAGCCGCCGTGCGGCTGGATCTCCCCGGCGAGCAGCCTCAGGAGCGTCGTCTTGCCCGCTCCGTTCGCTCCGACCAGGGCGACGACCGCCCCGTCCGCCACCCGGAACGAGGCGTCGCCGAGCAGCACCCGCCCGTCCGGCAGGTAGTACTCCAGGTGGCCCGCTTCAAGATGTCCCATACGAAGCATTGTCGCGGCCCGGGAACCGTTGACCCAACCGGATTACGGCCGGTCTAGGATTCGCCGCATGAGCTTTGGGCAAGGGGGGCCCTCCTGGGGGCCCGGAGACAGCGGGACTCCGGACTGGGCGGCACTGGCCGAGGCGTCCGCGGCACGCAGCCGGCGCAGGAAGTGGCTGATGATCGGCGGCGGCGCGCTGGCCACCGCGGCGGTCGCGGCGATCGTGGCCACGGCCGTCATCACGACGGACGGCCGCGGCGCCCCGGGCTCGGACGGCGACGCGAGCGCGCTGCCCTCCGCCGCCGGCCTCCCCGCGGAGAGCGGGGTGCCGCAGCCGTCGTTCTCCTCGGTCGCCCCGCCGCCCCCGCCGAACCCGAGGGACTACATAGCCGACGAGCGCAAGGACAAGGCCCCGGTCACCGTCGACGCCTTCTTCCCGGGCCGGAAGCTCACCATGGGCGACCGCGTCTACGTGAAGGGCGCGACCGCCAGGACGGCGAGCTGCGCCGCGACGACTCAGGGCGCCCTCGGCTCGATCCTCGTGAACAACGGCTGCGACCAGGTCATCCGCGCGACCTACGCCAAGGACGGCATCGCGGTCACCGTCGGCCTCGCCGTCTTCGGCACCGAGGCGGAGGCCCGGAAGGCCGCCCAGCAGGCGACCGGCGGTCTCGCCTCCCTCAGCGGCTCCGGGGTCCCCACCTTCTGCCGCGGGGGTTCCGTGTGCCGGCGCACCGCCAACTCCTACGGCCGTTACGCCTACTTCACGGTGGGCGGCTACACCAGCGGGAAGAACGTCACCACGGCCTCCGCGGACGTCTACAAGGTCGGCGACGACCTGACCGACTTCACGTTCCGCCAGATCCGCCACCGCGGGGACGTCCAGGCTTCGGCGGCGGCGGCCGCCCCCGCCGCCTGACCGCGCTTCCCGGGCTCCCGCCGGCACGGCTCAGCAGCAGCCCGCCACCGGCAGCGACCTGACGTTCCTGGCCTCCACGGCACGGGCCGCCAGCAAGGCGTCGGCCGGGTAGGCCACTTCCTCCAGAGTCAGCCCGTGCGGCCTGACCACATGGACGCCGGGGTCCCGCACCCGGGCCGCCAGCACCTCGGCCGGCCACCGTGCGGGGCGCCGCCCGTCGCCCACGAAGAGCGCCGCACCGATCAGGGCGCGCACCATGTTGTGGCAGAAGGCGTCGGCCTGCACCGTCGCCGTCAGGACACCCGACTCCTCCTCGCGCGTCCAGTGCAGCTTCTGGAGCGTGCGGATCGTGGTGGCGCCCTCGCGCTTCTTGCAGTAGGCGGCGAAGTCGTGCTCCCCCACCATGAGGGCGGCGGCCTCGTTCATCGCGTCGACGTCCAGCGGCCGGTCGTGCCAGAGCACGTGTCCCCGCAGCAGCGGGTCCACCCCGCCCGGCCGGTCGCCCACCCGGTACGCGTAGCGGCGCCACAGGGCGGAGAACCGCGCGTTGAAGCCGGCGGGCGCCTCGGCGGCCCGCCAGATCCGCACGTCCAGCGGCAGCCGGCCGGCCAGCCGCCGCAGCAGCTTCTCCTCGTGCTCCGCCCACACCTCGGCCGGCAGGTCGACGTGCGCCACCTGCCCGCGGGCGTGCACCCCGGCGTCCGTGCGCCCCGCGACCGTCAGGTCGTACGTCACCGACGACCGCGTCACCGTCCGCAGCGCGTCCTCGATCTCGCCCTGCACCGTGCGCCTGCTGGTCTGCTTCGCCCAGCCGGAGAAGTCCTTCCCGTCGTAGGAAAGGTCCAGCCGTACCCGTACAAAGCCGGGCTCTGCCTCGTCACTCACCCGCGCATCCTCTCAGAACGGAACGGGCCCGCACCGCCCCGAAGGGTGGTGCGGGCCCGTACCCGGGTCTCAGGACGCTCAGGCGTCCTTGGACTCCTCGGCGGCGTCGGCCGGCTTGGCGTCCTCGACGGTCTCGGCCGGAGCCTCGTCCTTCTTGAGGTCGTCTTCCTTGACAGCGCGCTTGGTGGCGGCCTCGGCCTCACCGGTGGCCTGCTGCGCCACGGTCAGCGCCTCGACCAGCTCGATGACCGCCATCGGGGCGTTGTCGCCACGACGGTTGCCGATCTTGGTGATGCGGGTGTAGCCACCGGGGCGGTTCTCGTACCGCGGAGCGATCTCGGTGAAGAGCGTGTGCACGATGCCCTTGTCCGTGATCGACTGCAGCACCAGGCGACGGTTGTGGATGTCGCCCTTCTTCGCCTTGGTGATGAAACGCTCGGCGACCGGACGCAGGCGGCGGGCCTTGGCCTCGGTCGTGGTGATGCGGCCGTGCTCGAACAGCGACTTCGCGAGGTTGATGAGAAGAAGCTTCTCGTGCGCAGCGCTGCCGCCCAGACGGGCACCCTTGGCGGGCTGAGGCATGGTTTTCTCCTTGTGTGCTGCACCGGCCGTATCAGGTACCGGTGTCAGTTCCCGCGAGGCGGTCGCCCCGCGGAAGTCGTGCGGCCGGACCCGGCGCGGGGGAGGCCCCCACACCGGGCCCCCCCCCCCCGGGACCGCGCGAAAAAAGACGAGTAA
>NZ_JBEXWB010000241.1:7007-9939 GCF_040629645.1 Streptomyces sp. NPDC005899
GCCTTTCTGCGACGGGGTGGCGGCCCCGGCGGGGGGGCCGCCGCGCGACCGGGGGGCGCCCCGCCCGGCGGGGGGCCCCCCCACCCCCGGCCCCCCCCGGCCGGGCGGACGGCTCAGTACTGCTCGGTCTCCACGAAGCCGGCGTCCGCGTCGTCGTCGGCGCCGAAGGCGTCGGCGGCGGCCGTCGGGTCGAATCCGGGCGGGCTGTCCTTGAGCGCCAGGCCCATGCCGGCCAGCTTCGCCTTGACCTCGTCGATCGACTTCGCACCGAAGTTGCGGATGTCGAGCAGGTCCGCCTCGGAGCGGGCGACGAGCTCACCCACGGAGTGGATGCCCTCGCGCTTGAGGCAGTTGTACGAACGGACCGTGAGCTCGAGCTCCTCGATCGGCAGCGCCAGATCGGCGGCGAGCGCGGCGTCCGTCGGGGACGGGCCCATGTCGATGCCCTCGGCGTCGATGTTGAGCTCGCGCGCCAGACCGAACAGCTCGACCAGGGTCTTACCGGCCGACGCCATGGCGTCACGGGGACGCATGGCCTGCTTGGTCTCGACGTCGACGATCAGCTTGTCGAAGTCGGTGCGCTGCTCGACGCGGGTCGCCTCGACCTTGTACGTGACCTTGAGCACCGGCGAGTAGATGGAGTCGACCGGGATGCGGCCGATCTCCTGGCCGACCTGCTTGTTCTGGACGGCGGAGACGTAGCCGCGACCGCGCTCGACGGTCAGCTCCATCTCCAGCTTGCCCTTGCCGTTCAGCGTGGCGAGCACCAGGTCCGGGTTGTGGACCTCGACACCGGCCGGCGGGGCGATGTCAGCAGCGGTCACCAGGCCGGGACCCTGCTTGCGCAGGTACATCACGACCGGCTCGTCGTGCTCCGAGGAGACGACCAGCTGCTTGATGTTGAGGATGAGGTCGGTCACGTCCTCCTTGACGCCCGGCACGGTGGTGAACTCGTGCAGGACTCCGTCGATCCGGATGCTGGTGACCGCGGCACCGGGGATCGAGGAGAGGAGGGTACGGCGCAGGGAGTTGCCGAGGGTGTAACCGAAGCCCGGCTCCAGCGGCTCGATCACGAACCGGGAGCGGAACTCGTCGACGACCTCTTCGGTCAGCGACGGACGCTGAGCGATAAGCATGCTGTGATCCTTCAGTCGTGGGCACCCGCTATTTGATGCCCGACAGATGAGACAAGGATACGGGCGGCATGCCCCCGAAGGGACATACCGCCCGGATCCGGCGCTACTGCCGCACGGCCGTCACCGGCCGTGACGGATCAGACGCGGCGACGCTTCGGCGGACGGCAGCCGTTGTGCGGCGTCGGGGTGACGTCCTGGATCGAACCGACCTCGAGGCCCGTGGCCTGGAGGGAGCGGATCGCGGTCTCACGGCCGGAGCCGGGACCCTTGACGAAGACGTCGACCTTGCGCATGCCGTGCTCCTGCGCGCGGCGGGCGGCCGACTCGGCGGCCATCTGCGCGGCGAAGGGGGTGGACTTGCGCGAGCCCTTGAAGCCGACGTGGCCGGCGGAGGCCCAGGAGATCACGTTGCCCGAGGGGTCCGTGATCGAGACGATGGTGTTGTTGAACGTGCTCTTGATGTGGGCGTGCCCGTGAGCGACGTTCTTCTTTTCCTTGCGACGCACCTTCTTGGCTGCGCCCTGACGACCCTTGGGGGGCATGTCTTGACTCCAGATGGAGAGGGGAGGTGATCGGTCCTACAGCGAAGACCGCTGGTTGCTGCGGGTCCCGGAGGTCCGGAGGTCCGCAGTGCGTCCGCTGAGGACTACTTCTTGCCCGGCTTCTTCTTACCGGCGATGGCGCGACGCGGGCCCTTGCGGGTACGCGCGTTCGTGCTGGTGCGCTGACCGTGGACCGGCAGACCGCGACGGTGCCGGATGCCCTGGTACGAGCCGATCTCGATCTTGCGGCGGATGTCGCCCTGGATCTCGCGGCGAAGGTCACCCTCGGTGCGCAGATTGGCGTCCACGTACTCGCGGATCTTGACCAGGTCCTCTTCGGCCAGGTCACGAACGCGGGTGTCGGGGTTCACGCCGGTGGTGGCGAGGATCTCCTTGGACCGGGTGCGCCCGATACCGAAGACGTAGGTGAGGGCAACCTCCACGCGCTTTTCGCGCGGGATGTCAACACCTGAAACGCGTGCCATTCAATGGCTCCAGTTGTCATGTCGGGGGTCTTCCACAGTGCCACTCCCGAACGCCGACCCCACCCGCATGGGAGGAGGTGGCACGCCCGGGTCCCCGGCCCCCGCCGGAGGTGTCGTCAGCCGAAGCGTGGACGGGCACTGCGTATGTACGTTTACGTGCGTCGCGCGAAGAGCTGCGAGATGCAGGTGGTCGTGCGTCAGCCCTGGCGCTGCTTGTGGCGCAGGTTGTCGCAGATGACCATGACCCGGCCGTGACGGCGGATCACCTTGCACTTGTCGCAGATCTTCTTGACGCTCGGCTTGACCTTCATGGGATGTCAGGTTCTCCGGGTCAGTGCCCTCACCGCGCCGTAGCGACGATGGCGGCAAGATCTACTTGTACCGGTAGACGATCCGGCCACGCGTCAGGTCGTACGGAGAGAGCTCCACCACGACCCGGTCATCGGGGAGGATACGGATGTAGTGCATCCGCATCTTGCCGCTGATGTGCGCGAGGACCTTGTGACCGTTCTGGAGTTCCACCTTGAACATGGCGTTCGGGAGGGACTCGATCACGGTGCCCTCAATTTCGATGGCACCTTGCTTCTTGGCCACGCTTCGCCTTTCGAATCGGCTACCTTGATCGACTTCACACCGCCGCATGCGGACACACGGATGCACGAGAGCCGACGAGTCAGTCTACGTCAGCGGACTCCAAAAGACGAATCCGTCAAGTTTGCCCACTTGACCTGATCCTTAAGCCCGGGCGGCGCCCGCACGTGCGGGCGCC
>NZ_JBEXWB010000242.1:0-9889 GCF_040629645.1 Streptomyces sp. NPDC005899
TACCCGCTCGCGTGCTCGCTGACCTCCCCGGTGAACGTGCCCGGCGTCAGCCCCTGCCGACCAGGCCGTCGAGCCCCGAGGCCCTGGGCCGTCCGTGGGCCGTCGGCCGAGGCGCCGTCCGGGCTTCGCGCGCGGCTGGGCCCCGGCGCGGGGAGGTGATCCTTCCGTTATCCGGGTGAGGGCAACCCGACGGGCGGGTGCGCTGTCGAACCCGTGTGATCAGACGTGAACTCCCCCCTCTGTGTGCCGTCGTCGTCGCGGCCGCCCTGCTGCTGACCGCCTGCTCCGGTGGTGCGGCCGACGGGAAACCGGCGCACCCGGTCTTCGACGCGCCGGTCGGGCAGCAGCCCCGCCAGGCACTGCTCGCCACCCAGGCAGCGGGCACCGCACGCGTGACCCAGTCCCTGACCTTCACGTCGGCGGCGGGTGACACGGTGCAGACGTCGTCGGGACGGGTCGACTTCGCGGGCGGAACCGCCGTCGGCTCGACCGGCTGGACCCTCCCGGCGAAGCTGCCGGAAAGGGCCAAGGACGCGCTTCTGGGTACGCGGCTCGGCGAGGGCCGGCCCCCGGCCCGGGTGCGGTCGGTGGTCGAACCGGACACCATCCGGCTGCGCGCCGGGGAGGCCGGCTACTGGCTGCGCTATGACGGGGCCTCGGCGGCCTTCGGCAGTGACGACGCCATCGACGCGCTGCGGGGTGCCGAATCCCCGCTCGGCGGCACGCTCCTCGAGATCGTGAGCGGGGCCCAGAACGTCGAGGAGTCGCCGGCGGGCAAGGGCGGCGGTCGGACCTATCGGGCGAGGCTCACGGCGTTCAACGCCCTGCGGATGTTCTCCGAGGACCTGCGTGCCGAACTGACCAGCGACATCGACCCGAACGGTACGGCGACCCCGGTGGCGCTCGGCCTGTCGGTGGACGACGAGGGCCGCATCGTCGGGGCGGAGGCGGACTTCTCCGCGCTGCTCGACAGGAAGGGCAGCGCGCTCGCCGGGACGACCGGGCTGCGCGCCGAACTGGAGGTGGGCGGTTTCGGCACGTCCGCGCCGGTCCTGCCCCCGGCGTCGGAGCGGACACTCGACGCCAAGCGGTTCACCACCGCGGTCGGTGAGGTGAAGGACGGCGCGTGTGCCGATCTCACGACGGGGACCCGCATCCTGGACCTGGTCGTGTCCGTCCCCTGCACCGGTCCGCACGAGGCACGCGTCTTCGCCCACGCGAAGTTCGGCGCGACGTACCCGGGCGACGACAAGGCCCAGCGGATGGCGGGCGAAGCCTGCGGCGAGGCCTACGCGTCGGCTCCCGACGCGTGGACCGGCGAGGGCGGGGAGAAGGACCACTACTGGTACACCTGGCCGGGCAGGGGCCGGTGGGGCGTCGGGGCGGAGCCGGTCGTCAGCTGCTTCGTCCTGACGCGGTGACGGACGACGCCCCTCGCGTCCCCGTCCGGGCCGGCCCCGGGCCGGGGCCCGCTCCACCCGCCGTCCGGTGAGGGGCGTCGGGAAGGGCGGGGGCACGCCTCGCGCTGCGGGACGATCCGCGTACCGCGGAGGCGGTCGACCGGGTCGGCCCGCCCGGACCCGGCTTCGGGCACGACCACCGGGCCGGCGCGCCGCGGGACCGGTCGAGGCGCCGGCGGGACATCCGGTGCCGGTCGGGCTCCGGCCGCCGCGCGGGCGGCGAGCCGCACCGGGCCACCCGGCCGCGGCCCGCCCCGGCGGGAGCCCCGGTCTGGGGGCGGCCGGGCCGCGAGCGACCGTCCGGGTGACCGGCGGGCCCCGCCCCGGTCGGCCGGTGGCCTCGCCACCCGTCCGCGAGCCCGTGCGGCAGCCGCCGGAGACGGCCGGCGGCCGGGCCCGTTCTGGTAACGTGCCGCTTCCCGAGACCGGGACCGACCCAGGAGGTGAGACCCATTACCGCTGTTCCAGCACGGGTGCTCCTCTCAGGCCGTCGCGTGGCCGACACGGCGTAGAGCGACGCGGAGCGCCCATCGGATTCCCCCGAAAGGCTCCGCCGCATGTCGTCGTCGACCCCGCCCCTCACCCTCTCCTCGATCACCACCACGCTCCGTGCCGCCGGCTGTGTCTTCGCCGAGGACGAGGCGGACCTCCTCCTGGCCGCCGGCACGGACCCCGCCCGGCTCGCCGCGATGGTGGAACGCCGTGTCGCCGGACTGCCGCTCGAACACGTCCTGGGCTGGGCGGAGTTCCACGGCCTGCGCATCGCGGTGGACCCGGGCGTCTTCGTACCGCGGCGCCGTACCGAGTTCCTCGTCTCGCAGGCCGCGGCGCTCGCCCCCGCCGGGGCCGTGGTCGTCGACATGTGCTGCGGTTCGGGCGCCCTCGGCGCCGCGCTGGCATCGATGCTGCCCGGGGTCGAACTGCACGCCGCCGACGTCGAACCCGCAGCCGTGCGGTGCGCGCGGCGCAACGTCGGCGGGCTCGGCACGGTGTACGAGGGCGACCTCTTCGCACCGTTGCCCGCGTCGCTGCGCGGCCGGGTCGACGTGCTGCTCGCCAACGTGCCCTACGTCCCCACCGGAGACGTCGGGTTCCTGCCCGCCGAGGCGCGCGTCCACGAGCCGCGGGTGGCGCTCGACGGCGGGGGCGACGGGCTGGACGTCATGCGCCGTGTGGCCGCCGAGGCCCCGCACTGGCTGACCCCGGGGGGCAGCCTGTTCGTCGAGACGAGCGAACGCCAGGCGGCGCGGGCCCGGGAGACCGTCGGCGCGGGCGGGCTCGACGCGCGCGTCGTCGTCTCGGAGGAGCTGTACGCGAACGTGGTCATCGGGACCCGCAGCGAGCGCCCGTGAGACACCCGCGGACCCCGGCCGGCCGTCCGGGGCCCGCCGCCGCTCCGGAATCAGCGGCACGCGGCTAGGCTCGGAAGCCGGATGTGTGGGATCGGCGGGCAGGAGAACGCGGGATGACGACGGTGCCGGGACGCAGGAGCAGTACGTTCACCCGACTGCTGCGGCACGGTTTCACCGACCCGTCCGCCGCCGAACGGCTGCTGGACCTCCCCGAGCTGTCGTCCGTGCGCGCCGATCCCGTGCTCCTCGACGCGCTCGGGGCGACCGCCGACCCCGATCTGGCCCTGCGCGGCCTCGTCCGGCTCGTCGAGGCCGTGGAGGCCGACGGGCGGCAGGTGCTCCTCGACACGCTCGTCACCGCCAAGCCGCTGCGCGACCGGCTGCTCGGTGTGCTCGGCGCGTCCGAGGCGCTCGGGGACCACCTGGCGCGGCACCCGCGTGACTGGCACGCGCTGGTCACCTACGAGGCGACCGACCTCCACCCCGGCGTCGCGGAGTTCGAGCACATGCTCGCCGGCGCCACCGATCCGGACGCGCTGAGGGTCGCCTACCGCCGGTCACTGCTGTCGATAGCGGCCCGTGACGTGTGCGGTACGACCGACGTCGCCCAGGTCGCCGCCGAGCTGGCCGACCTCGCGACGGCCACCCTGCGCTCGGCGCTCGCCGTCGCGAGCGCCGCCGCGCCCGCCGACGCGGCGCAGTGCAGGCTCGCCGTCATCGCCATGGGCAAGTGCGGCGGGCACGAGCTGAACTACGTCTCCGACGTCGACGTGATCTTCGTCGGTGAGCCCGCCGAAGGGGCGGAGGAGAGCGCGGCCCTGCAGGCCGCCACCCGGCTCGCCGCCCACATGATGCGCGTCTGCTCCGACACCACCGTCGAGGGGACCATCTGGCCCGTCGACGCCAACCTGCGCCCCGAGGGACGGAACGGGCCGCTCGTGCGGACCCTGTCCTCCCACCTCGCGTACTACCAGCGCTGGGCGAAGACCTGGGAGTTCCAGGCACTGCTCAAGGCCCGCCCGGTCGCCGGCGACCCGGCGCTCGGCGCGGAGTACGTCGAGGCCGTGTCGCCCCTGGTCTGGCAGGCCGCCGACCGGGAGAACTTCGTCGGTGACGTGCAGAAGATGCGCCGCCGCGTCGTGGACAACATTCCCGTCGACCGGGTCGACCGGGAGCTGAAGCTCGGCCCGGGCGGGCTCCGGGACGTCGAGTTCGCCGTCCAGCTGCTCCAGCTGGTGCACGGGCGCAGTGACAGCACGCTGCACGTCGGTTCCACGCTGGAGGCGCTGCGGGCGCTCGCCGACGGCGGGTACGTCGGGCGGGCCGACGCGGCGCAGCTCGACGAGGCGTACCGCTTCCTGCGCGCCATGGAGCACCGCATCCAGCTCTACCGGCTGCGCCGCACCCACCTGGTGCCCGAGGAAGAACCGGACCTGCGGCGGCTGGGGCGCTCCCTCGGGCTGCGCGCGGACCCGGTCGTCGAGCTCGACAAGGCCTGGCGGCGGCACGCCTCCGTGGTGCGCCGGCTGCACGAGAAGCTGTTCTACCGTCCGCTGCTGGACGCGGTCGCCCAGCTGGCACCGGGCGAGACCCGGCTCAGTGCCAAGGCCGCCGTCGTCCGGCTGGAGGCACTCGGCTACGCCGATCCCGCCGCCGCGCTGCGCCACCTGGAGGCGCTGTCCTCGGGTGTGTCCCGCAAGGCCGCCATCCAGCGCACACTGCTGCCGGTGCTGCTCGGCTGGTTCGCGGACTCCGCCGATCCGGACGCGGGGCTCCTCGGTTTCCGGCAGGTCTCCGACGCGCTCGGCAAGACCCCCTGGTACCTGCGGCTCCTGCGCGACGAGGGCGCGGCGGCGGAGAACCTCGCCCGCGTGCTGTCGGCCGGCCGCCTCGCCCCCGACCTGCTGATGCGCGCCCCGGAGGCCGTCGCCCTC
This sequence comes from Streptomyces sp. NPDC005899, assembly GCF_040629645.1. NCBI lineage: Bacteria > Bacillati > Actinomycetota > Actinomycetes > Kitasatosporales > Streptomycetaceae > Streptomyces > Streptomyces sp. NPDC005899. The sequence goes on from NZ_JBEXWB010000242.1 coordinate 4,747, forward strand.
CTCGGTGCCCCGGAGGGACTGCGGCCCCGTGACCGTGCCCACCTGGAGCAGGAGGTGCTGGCCGCCGTGAGCCGGGCGCCGGGTGCGGAGGCTGCCGCCGCGGTGGCGCGCGGGGTGCGGCGGCGGGAGCTGTTCCGCACGACGGCGGCCGACCTGATCAGTTCGTACGGGACCGAGGAGAATCCCGCGGAGGCGGATCCGGGGGCGCTCGTGGACCGGGTCGGCTCCGCGGTCAGCGATCTGAACGCCGCCACCCTTTCGGGGGCCCTGCGCGCGGCGGTGCGTGCCCGGTGGGGCGACACCCTGCCGACCAGGTTCGCGGTCATCGGCATGGGCCGCTTCGGCGGGCACGAGCTGAGCTACGGCTCCGACGCGGACGTGCTGTTCGTGCACGCGCCGCGCGAGGGGGTGAGCGACGAGGAGGCGGCCCGGGCCGCGAACTCCGTCATCGGCGAGATGCGCCGGCTGCTCGAACTGCCGACGGCCGATCCGCCACTGCTGATCGACGCCGACCTGCGGCCGGAGGGCAAGAGCGGTCCGCTCGCGCGCACCCTCAAGTCGTACGAGGCGTACTACCGGCGGTGGGGGCTGGTGTGGGAGAGCCAGGCCCTCCTGCGGGCGGAGCCGGTGGCGGGGGACGAGGAGCTCGGTCGCGCGTTCATCGAGCTGATCGACCCGCTGCGGTATCCGGCGGGAGGGCTGGGGGACGACGCGGTGCGCGAGATCCGGCGGCTCAAGGCCCGCATGGAGTCGGAGCGGATGCCGCGGGGAGCGGACCCCACCCTCCACACCAAGCTGGGGCGGGGCGGTCTGAGCGACGTCGAGTGGACCGTGCAGCTGATGCAGATGCAGCACGCCTGGGCCGAGCCCGGGCTGCGCACGACGCGTACGCGTGAGGCGCTGGCCGCGGCGTGCGCGGCGGGGCTGATCCCGGCCGAGGAGGCGCAGACGCTGGACGAGGCGTGGGTGCTGGCCACGCGGGTGCGGAACGCGGTGATGCTGGTCCGGGGCCGCGCGGCGGACACCTTCCCCTCGAACCCTCGGGAGCTGACGGCGGTGGGACGCTACCTGGGGTACGAGCTGGGGCACGTCGGGGACATGCTGGACGACTACCGGCGGATCACCCGGCGGGCACGGGCGGTGATGGAGGAGCGGTTCTACGGAACGGCGGGGTGAAATGCCCGCCGGGCGGCGGCCCGTGAGGCCGTCCCCCGCCTCCGGGGACGGCCTCAGTCCCGGGGCCCCGGGTCGGCGGCGGGGGCCGCACCGGGGAGCAGGGCACGCAGCCGGCTCCGCCCGGCCGGGCGGGGGGCCTGCTTCGGCAGGCGGTGCGGCAGCGAGCCGTACCAGCCGTACGAGAGCGCGTAGCCGAAGGCCAGGCAGGCCATTCCGCCGACCGCGTCCAGCCAGAAGTGGTTGGCGGTCGACACGATCACGACCAGCGTGGCGCACGGGTACAGCAGGCCCAGGATGCGGGCCCATGGGGCGGCCGCCAGGGCCCATATGGTCAGACCGCACCACAGGGACCAGCCGATGTGCATGGACGGCATCGCCGCGTACTGGTTCGACATGTGCTTGAAGTTGCCCGAGGCCATCGAACCCCAGGTCTCGTGCAGCATGACCGTGTCGATGAAGTCGCCGCCGCTCATCAGGCGGGGCGGGGCCAGCGGGAAGAGGTAGTAGCCGAGCAGGGCGACCGCCGTGGTCGCGAACAGGATCAGACGGGTCGCCGCGTAACGGCCCGGATGGCGGCGGAACAGCCACACGAGCACACCGATGGTGATGACGAAGTGCAGCGTCGCGTAGTAGTAGTTCATGGACACGATCAGCCATGTCACCGAGTTGACCGCGTGGTTGACCGTTTCCTCGAAGGCCAGCCCGACGCCGTGCTCCAGCGACCAGATCAGGTCCGCGTTGCGCAGGGCGGCCGTCTTCTGCTCCGGCACGGCGTTGCGAACGAGTGAGTAGAGCCAGTAACTGACCCCGATCAGCAGGACTTCGAACCACAGGCGCGGGCGCCGGGGGCTGCGCATCGAGCGCAGCTGCGAGGACCACCGCGAGCGGGACCCCGCAGGCTCGGCGAGGGTCGCTCCGGCCGCGCGGGGTGACGGGGTGACCGCCGTGCGGTCTTCCTGTGTGGTCACGTGCGATTCACCCATAGGCGCAGAGTCTGCCAGATACGTACCCGTCTGCCCGATGATCCTCCGGTCGGGTACCGGCCGCACGTCGTGAAGCTTAAGGCCTGGCGCACGGGCGGAAGCACGCCCCCCGCGCCCGGGTGCCCGCCGGTCCGCACGGGGTGGTCCTCACCGGCGTGCCACGGGCCCGGACGAGGTGCCCGGCCCGGCGGCCGTCGAACCGCGGACGACCAGCTCGGGCATGAACACGAACTCGCTGTGAGGGGCGGGCGTGCCACCGATCTCCTCCAGCAGCGTGCGCACCGCGGCCTGCCCCATCGCCGTCACCGGCTGCCGGATCGTGGTCAGCGGCGGGTCGGTGAAGGCTATGAGGGGTGAGTCGTCGTAGCCGACGACCGAGAGGTCGCGCGGCACCTCCATCGAGAGCCGGCGGGCCGCCCGGATCGCTCCGAGGGCCATCATGTCGCTGGCGCACACCACCGCGGTGCAACCGCGCTCCATCAGCGCCGAGGCCGCCGCCTGGCCGCCCTCCAGCGTGTAGAGGGAGTGCTGGATCAGCTCCTCGACCTCCTGGGCGGTGAGGGCGAGCTGCTCGCGCATGGTGGCGTGGAAGCCCTCTATCTTGCGCAGCACCGGCACGAAGCGCTTCGGGCCGACGGCGAGACCGATGCGCTGATGCCCGAGGGCCACCAGGTGCGTGACCGCGAGCCGCATCGCGGCCCGGTCGTCGGGGGAGATGAACGGCGCCTGCACCTTGGGGGAGAAGCCGTTGACCAGCACGTAGGGGACGCCCTGCGCGCGCAGCTGTTCGTAGCGCCCCATGTCGGCGGAGGTGTCGGCGTGCAGTCCGGAGACGAAGATGATGCCCGAGACCCCGCGGTCCACCAGCATCTCGGTGAGTTCGTCCTCGGTGGAGCCGCCTGGCGTCTGTGTCGCCAGCACCGGTGTGTAGCCCTGCCGCGTCAGCGCCTGCCCGATGACCTGGGCCAGGGCGGGGAAGATCGGGTTCTCCAGCTCCGGCGTGATCAGGCCGACCAGCCCGGCGCTGCGCCTGCGCAGGCGTACCGGGCGTTCGTAGCCGAGGACGTCGAGCGCCGCGAGGACGGATTCGCGGGTGGTCGCCGCGACACCGGGCTTGCCGTTCAGTACACGGCTGACCGTCGCTTCGCTGACCCCCGCCTGAGTTGCGATATCGGCAAGCCGTGCGGTCATGGAAGTGGACTGTACCGGGCGCGTGTCGGATTGCCCACCACGCGCGGGATCCGCGGTCCGCGGCCCGGCCGGGGAGGGTTTCCGCCGCCTTCGCGGCAACATCTTGCAAGACCTTGCGGGCGCCACCCTGCCTTGCGATGCGATCGTCGTACCGCCCGCCGGGAGGCGCCTGGCCTGCTGTCGGCAGGGTCGGGTGGCCTTCGTCAAGAGGCTTGACGGCAACCTTGAGGACACGCCAATGTAACGATCGGCGGTGCTTGCAGAAATCTTCCGCAAGGTCTTTCGGTGGCCTTTCATCCTTGTTACGTTCACGTCGACCCGGCGCCGCGACGGAGCGGTACGGCAGTTGAAGGAGTTCAGATGCGACGTGGCATAACGGCCACCGCCCTGGTCGCGGCCCTGGCGCTCGCGGCGACCGCCTGCGGCAGCGACGACGAGTCCGGCGGCAGCAAGAGCTCGGGCGAGCTCTCCGGCACGGTGACGTGGTGGGACACCTCGACCGTCGGCAGCGAGGACAAGGTCTTCAAGAAGATCGCCGAGGGTTTCGAGAAGAAGCACCCGAAGGTCGACGTCAAGTACGTCAACGTGCCCTTCGGCGAGGCGCAGAACAAGTTCAAGAACGCGGCCCAGGCCGGCGCCGGCGCCCCCGACGTCATCCGCTCGGAGGTCGCCTGGACCCCGGAGTTCGCGGACCTCGGCTACCTCGCGCCGCTGGACGGCACCCCGGCGCTGAAGGACGAGAAGGACTTCCTGAAGCAGGCCGCGGCGTCGACCCGGTACAAGGACAAGACCTACGCGGTCCCGCAGGTCATCGACTCCATGGGCATCTTCTACAACAAGAAGATCTTCGCGGAGGCCGGTGTCGAGGTCCCCAAGAACATCGGTGACCTGAAGACCACCTCCCTGAAGATCAAGGAGAAGACCGGCAAGACCGGTCTCTACCTGCGCGGCGACGACGCGTACTGGTTCCTCTCCTTCCTCTACGGCGAGGGCGGCGACCTCGTCGACGCCTCCTCCAAGACGGTCACGGTCGACAAGCCCGAGGGCGTCAAGGCATTCAAGACCGTCAAGGACCTGGTCGACTCCGGTGCGGCCAAGACCGACGCCACCGACGGCTGGGAGAACATGCAGTCGTCGTTCAAGGACGGCAAGGTCGCGATGATGATCAACGGCCCCTGGGCCGTCGCCGACACCCTGACCGGCAAGGAGTTCACCGACAAGGCGAACCTCGGCATCTCCCCGGTGCCGGCCGGTTCCGCCGGGCAGGGCGCCCCGCAGGGCGGCCACAACCTCGCCGTCTACGCGGGCTCCAAGAACCTCGACGCCTCCTACGCCTTCGTCGACTACATGACCTCGGTCGAGACCCAGGCGCAGACCGCCGGTGAGCTGAACCTGCTCCCGACCCGCACCTCGGCGTACTCCAAGCAGGAGGCCGCGGACAGCGAGATCGTCCAGTTCTTCAAGCCCGTCGTCGAGACCGCCGTCGAGCGCCCCTGGATCCCGGAGACCGGCAGCCTCTTCGCGCCGCTGGTCACCGAGTACACCAAGGTCCTCACCGGGCAGTCCACGCCGGAGAAGGCCGCGTCGACGACCGGCGACTCCTACCGCAAGCTCCTCAAGGGCTGGAAGTAACTCAGGAAGGCAGGCCGACTGATGGCTGTCCACACCAGCCAGTCGGTGGCGAAGGCCGCGGGCGACGACGTCGCCCGGGGGCGGGCCCGGGGGGCCGGGTTACCCCCCCCCCCCCCCCCGCGCAAACCGGGCCAGGGGGGGCGCCCGGTGGCCGGGGGCCA
>NZ_JBEXWB010000243.1:0-9871 GCF_040629645.1 Streptomyces sp. NPDC005899
GTGGGCCCCGACGCCCGCCGGCCGGACCCGGAAACCGCGCCGTCCGCGCTGGACCGGGCGACCCGCCCGCCGCAGCGCGCCGCCTCCCGGCCGCCCGCGCCGGACACCGTGGGTGGTCTGCCGCGCAGGGTCCGCCAGGCGAATCTCGCCCCACAGCTCCGGGAGGACTCCGCAGGGCGGAATCCCGGCAACACCCCCGCCGTCACCGCCGAGGACATCGAACGTGACGCGGACGAGGTACGCGATCGCATGGCTTCGCTCCAGCGCGGCTGGCAGCGCGGCCGACGGCAGAACGCCGAGGACGTGACCGGCCCCGGCGACACAGCACCAGGAACCACTCCGGGAGGGGACGGTCGATGACCGCACCGAACGCCGCACACCACACCTCACGCCAGGGCTCCGGCGAACTGGACTGGCTCCTCGACGAACTGGTCGAGCGAGTCGGGAGCATCCGCAAGGCACTGGTGCTGTCCAGCGACGGCCTCGCCACCGGCACGTCGAAGGACCTGAGCCGTGAGGACAGCGAGCACCTGGCGGCCGTCGCCTCCGGCTTCCACAGCCTGGCCAAGGGCGTGGGCCGCCACTTCGACGCGGGCCGGGTCCGGCAGACCGTCGTCGAGCTCGACGAGGCATTCCTCTTCGTCACGGCGGCCGGCGACGGCAGCTGTCTCGCCGTCCTGTCGGACTCCGACTCGGACGTGGGCCAGGTGGCGTACGAGATGACGCTGATGGTCAAGCGTGTGGGGGTCCACCTGGCTAACGCCCCCCGGACGACCGGTATGTCCGCCGGAGGGTGAGGGGATGGCATGAGCGCCGACTCCGCCCGGGACGCCGCGCCCGGATCATCCCAGGTCACCGGCGACATGGGTGCCTCCCGCTGGTACGACGCCGAGGCGGGCCCGGTGGTCCGCCCCTACGCGATGACCCGGGGGCGAACCAGCAGCGCGTCACGTCACCGACTCGACCTGATCGCGATCGTCATGCCCGAACCGGCCGCCGACGATCCCGGCCGGGACCAGACGCTCTCCCCGGAACACGTGGAGATCGTCGAACTGTGCAGCGACATGCCCCAGTCGATCGCCGAGCTCGCCTCCGGACTGGACCTCCCCGTCGGGGTGGTCCGTGTCCTGGTCGGTGACCTCGTCGAGGACGAGCTGGTGCACGTCACCCGTCCCGTTCCGCCGGCCGAGCTGCCGGACGTGAGCATTCTTCGCGAGGTGATCAATGGCCTTCGGGCGCTCTAGCCGCAGCAAGCGGCCCGTCGAGCCCGTTACCCTCAAAATCCTGGTGGCGGGCGGTTTCGGCGTGGGCAAGACCACCCTGGTGGGCGCGGTCAGCGAGATCAGACCGCTGCGGACCGAGGAGACCCTGAGCGAGGCCGGCCGCCCCGTGGACGATCTCGCCGGGGTCGAGGGCAAGAACACCACCACGGTGGCGATGGACTTCGGGCGGATCACCCTCCGCGAGGATCTCGTCCTCTACCTCTTCGGGACACCCGGCCAGGACCGCTTCTGGTTCCTCTGGGACGAGCTGGCCCAGGGCGCCCTGGGCGCGGTCGTCCTCGCCGACACCCGGCGGCTGGAGGACTGCTTCGCGGCCGTCGACTACTTCGAACGCCGCCGGATCCCGTTCACCGTCGCGGTGAACCTCTTCGAGGGGGCCGAGCAGTTCCCCGCGCGGACCGTGCGGGCAGCCCTCGACCTCGACCCCGAGGTGCCGGTGCTGCTCTGCGACGCGCGCGACCGGTCGTCCGCGCGGGACGTGCTGGTGGCGGTCGTCGAGCACGCCCTGGCGCGGGCCGACGAACTCCGGGAGCCCGCCAGGGCCTGAGACCCGACGGCAGCACCGAACGCGGCCCGCACCCCCGCCGACCGGGGTACGGGCCGCGTACGGCACGGACGGGCATCCGTCGTGGCAGGAGTCTTCACCCGAGGTGACGGGCCGTCAACCCTCCGCGCACGGAGGGTCAGGAGTGGTCGGCGTGCCACTTGGCCGCCGTGTGCGCCAGCTCGCGGTCCCGCCCCGCGAGCATCAGGCGGATCATGCGCACGTCCCCGCGCAGCGACCACGCGGGGTGCCCGAAGGTCGCCGGATCGTTCCCCTCGATGAGGAAGTGGGCGGGCCACGCGGTGCCGTACCCGATGACGGGCAGGGCCGCGACGTACCGCTTGCGGCCCTTCGCCAGGCCGTAGGCGGTGATCGCGAGGCCGGTCAGGGTCCCGGTCAGGTGCACCCAACGCGTCGCCGCCCTGGAGTGCATGGCGACGTAGTACGGCCAGAATTCCTCGTACGACTCGAACGTCTGCTGTGACATGGGGGCACCGTAACGGCTGGCGCGGCAACCGCGTACGGCAGTTCCGCGTCCGATATGAAGAACGGGCGGCCGGGACACACGGGGGTGGTCCCGGGCGCCCGTTCCCGCCTCAGGGGCCCCCGCGGCCGGTCCGCCGCTCCGGTGGGGTCAGCGGCCGGCGACCGAACGCCTGGCTACCGGGAAGTCGAAGTAGGTGTCCGGGAAGACTTCCGGCTTGTACGTGTAGTGCCACCACTCCTCGGCCAGGTTGGTGAAGCCGAGCCCGGTGAGTGTCTCCTTCAGGAACTGCCTGTTGGACCGCTGGACGCCCCGCACCCGTGGGTCGTCCGTGTGCGACAGCGTGTCGAAGCAGTCGTAGCCGGTCCCCATGTCCACCGAGTTGTCCGGGAAGCGGGCGGGCTGCGGGGCGTAGCAGGGAGCCAGCTCCTCGCCCGGCACGTACGGGCGGGTGGGCCGGGCGGGCAGTTCGACCAGTGTCAGGTCGACCGTGCTGCCCCGGCTGTGACCGGACTTCTCGGCGATGTAGCCGTCCGCGAAGAGGCGGGTCTTGTCGACGTGCGGGTAGAACTCGTCCTTCATGACCTGGTCGTCCAGGTCCTTCGCCCAGCGCACGAAGTGGTCCACCGCCCGCTGCGGCCGGTAGCAGTCGTACACCTTGAGCGAGTACCCCTGGCGCCGGAGGCCGGTCTGGGCCTTGTGCAGCGCGCGGGCCGCGGGGCGGGTCAGGAGGCAGACGGGCTGCCGGTACCCGTCCACCGGTTCTCCCATGAAGGTGTGCGCGGTGGTGTAGCGCATCTCCGTCATGATGGTCGGATCGACCGAGCGCAGATCGACGAATTCCGGCGGAGCCTTCGGCTCGGGCCTCGCCTCGGCCACCGGAGCGGTGGCGGTCACGGCCAGCAGGGCGGCGGTCGCGGCGGCCGCGGTACGCAGGGTACGGGCGATTCCTGTCATGGTTCCTGTCATGGGCACACCGTCTATCAGTTCGGCGGCCGGAGGAGAAGGCGATCGGATACAGTCCGCCCGTGAAGGACTCCCACTGCGGCTTCTGCGGGGTCGCGTACGCCGTCGAAGGCTGGCCACGCACCTGCGCGGCCTGCGGTCGCACCGCCTACCGCAATCCGCTGCCCGTCGCCGTGGCACTGCTGCCCGTCACCGATCACCGGGGCGGCGGACTCGTCGTCATCACCCGGGCCGTCCCACCGCACCGGGGTGGCATCGCGCTCCCGGGGGGATACGTCGACCACCGCGAGGACTGGCGCCACGCGGTCGTACGGGAACTGCGTGAGGAGACCGGCATCGCGGCCGAGGAGACGGACGTGCGGCTCGCCGACGCCCTCAGCGCACCCGACGGCCACCTCCTGCTGTTCGGCCTGCTTCCGCCCCGCCCCGCCGCCGGCCTCCCGCCCTCCGCGCCGACGGACGAGACGACGGGCCACACCGTGCTCCGCGCGCCGCGGAGCCTGGCCTTCCCCCTGCACACCCAGGCCGTACGCTCCTGGTTCGCCGGCCGCTACGGCTGACCCCGTACGCCCCTGGTCCGCCGGCCGCCGCGCCGGACCCGTCCCCCCCGGCCCGGCCCCGGTCACCCCCGACCGGCCTGCGGCGCCCACCTCGCCCAGGACACCCGTCGCCCTCCGCACCCCTGTGGCCGCACCACACAGACGGACGCGCCACCATGGGAGGGGGACCCTGGTGCGAAAGACGATCACGTGGCATCGTCCGTTGGTGCCGCTCACGCGCACACCCCAGCCCGTGCGCGCGACGCACGCACACCCGCGTACCAGAAAGGCCAGGGAGCCCCCATGACCTCAGCAGCCGGCGACGCCCCGCTCTGGCAGCCCGATCCCGAACGCATCGAGGCCGCTGCCGTCACCCGCTTCCAACGCTGGGCGGCGGGTCGCTACGGAGCCCCCGCCGACGGCGGGTACGCGGCGCTGCACCGCTGGTCGGTCGACGAGCTCGACAGCTTCTGGAGGGCAGTCGCCGACTGGTTCGACGTACGCTTCTCCACCCCGTACAACACCGTGATCGGCGACCGCACGATGCCCGGCGCCCGCTGGTTCCCCGGCTCCACCCTCAACTACGCCGAACACGCGCTCCGCACGGCCGAGGACCCGCTGCGCGCGGACGCCCCCGCCCTGGTGTACGTCGACGAGACCCACACCCAGGTGCCCGTCAGCTGGTCCGAACTCCGTCGCCAGACGAGCTCGCTGGCCGCCGAGCTCCGCGCCCTGGGCGTCACCCCGGGCGACCGGGTCGGGGGATACCTCCCCAACATCCCCCAGGCGGTCGTCGCCTTCCTCGCCACCGCGGCGGTCGGCGGCGTATGGACCTCCTGCGCACCCGACTTCGGTGCCCGAAGCGTCCTGGACCGCTTCCAGCAGGTGGAGCCCGTCGTCCTGTTCACCGTCGACGGCTACCGCTACGGCGGCAAGGAGCACGACCGCACCGGCACCGTGGCCGAGTTCCGCGCCGAACTCCCCACGCTGCGCGCGGTCGTCCACATCCCCCTCCTCGGGACGGACGCGCCCGAGGGCGCCCTCGAGTGGTCCGCGCTCACCGGCGCGGACACCGAACCGGTCTTCGAACAGGTCCCCTTCGAGCACCCGCTGTGGGTGCTGTACTCCTCCGGCACCACCGGACTCCCCAAGGCGATCGTCCAGTCCCAGGGCGGCATCCTCCTCGAACACCTCAAGCAGATCGGCCTGCACTGCGACCTCGGCCCCGACGACCGCTTCTTCTGGTACACGTCCACCGGCTGGATGATGTGGAACTTCCTCGTCTCCGGCCTCCTGACCGGTACCACCGTCGTGCTCTACGACGGGAGCCCCGGCCACCCGGACATCAGTGCCCAGTGGCGCGTCGCCGAACAGACCGGTGCCACCCTCTTCGGCACCTCGGCCGCCTACGTCATGGCCTGCCGCAAGGCCGGCGTCCACCCGGGCCGGGACCACGACCTCAGCCGCGTCCAGTGCGTCGCCACCACCGGCTCCCCGCTCCCGCCCGACGGCTTCCGCTGGCTCCACGACGAGGTGACCGACGATCTCTGGATCGCCTCCGTCAGCGGCGGCACCGACGTGTGCAGCTGCTTCGCCGGCGCGGTCCCCACTCTGCCGGTGCACATCGGCGAACTGCAGGCCCCCTGTCTGGGCACGGACCTGCAGTCCTGGGACCCCGCGGGCAAGCCGCTGACGGGCGAGGTCGGTGAACTCGTCGTCACCAACCCACTGCCCTCCATGCCCATCCGCTTCTGGAACGACCCCGACGGCAGCCGCTACCACGACAGCTACTTCGACATGTACCCCGGCGTCTGGCGCCACGGGGACTGGATCACCATCACCGACCGGGGATCCGTGATCATCCACGGTCGCTCGGACTCCACGCTCAACCGGCAGGGAGTCCGCATGGGATCGGCCGACATCTACGAGGCCGTCGAACGCCTCCCCGAGATCCGCGAGTCCCTCGTCATCGGCCTGGAACAGCCCGACGGCGGCTACTGGATGCCGCTGTTCGTCCACCTCGCCCCGGGCGCGGCCCTGGACGACGCCCTCCGTGACCGGATCAAACGGGCCATCCGCGAGAACCTGTCCCCGCGGCACGTGCCCGACGAGATCATCGAGGTCCCCGGCGTCCCGCACACGCTCACCGGCAAGCGCATCGAGGTGCCGGTCAAGCGACTCCTTCAGGGCACAGAACTGTCCAAGGCCGTCAATCCGGGCTCCGTCGACAACCTCGAACTGCTCCACTTCTACGAAGCCCTCGCCCGCGAACGCCGCTGACGTCCCGCACCGGAGGGTCGTTGTCAGTCCCCCTGGTTACGCTGGGTCGACAATCGGTCACAGCGTACGGGGGTACTCATGACGCACACCGCTCGGACGAAACGTGCGAACCGGATGGGCCGCGCCGCGCAGAGGGAGCGTGCGCGGCGCGGGAAGCGGGGCAGGCCCGCCGCGCACACCCGCCAGGGTTCCGGCCCGTCCATGCGCCGCGCGCTCCGCCGCGAAGCACCGAGCACCGTGGGCCTGCTGGTCGACGCGGAGGACTTCGCGGCCATGCGCCGCTACCGCAGCTTCACCTTCGACGACCACTCCGTCTATCTCCAGCAGGTCGAAAGCTTGCTCCGGACACTCGCCGCACAGGGCAGGCACACCACGGTCGCCCTCTTCGACCCGGCGGACTACGCCGAGTTCTGCCGCGAGTCCGGCCTCCACCCGGACACCGGCGGGAGCCGCAGCCGCTTCACCGCCGAGGTCGCCGCCACCGGAGCCACCGTGGCCTACGCGGGCCAGCCGATCGAGGCGCTGATCCCGCTGCTCGTCTCACGGGCCGTCCGCCGGGCGACCTGGGAGTACGCCACCATGCTCCTGGCCGATCTCGGCGACTGCGCGGACTGCGGACAGGACATCGGCCGCGCCGCCTTCGACCGGGCCGCCCATCTCCTGGCCAGGCTCCTGGAGACGGCGGGGCCGGGCACCCACCACGTGGTGTGCAGCACTCCCACCGAAGGCGGACAACTCCTCGCCGTCCTGCACGTCACCCGCGAGCCGGACGGTCACGCCCGGCTCGAATCCTCGGAGGGGGCGGAGTTCACCACCGTGCTCGCCGCCGGCATCGCACGCGAGGTCCCGGGTGGCGTCGTCCTGCGCACCACCGCCCCCCGGCGCCCGGACCGCGTGCACGGCTGGCGTCTGGCCCGCGGCGGCCTCGTCCCGCTCACCGCGGCCGAGGTGTTCGACGCCTACTGCACCGACGCCGGCACAGGAGGGCCCGTCCCGCCGGAGCCGGGCGTCGAGTACTGCGCGGGCTTCGACCTCGCCGCCGAGGAACCGGAGGAGCACCACTGACCCGGCCGCCGGCGAACACCGAGGGGGCTCCCGCCGGGTACGGCAGGAACCCCCTCGGCTCCGGACTTCGACCCGGCGCCCGGCGCCGGAGTGGTCCTACTCGCCCGACAGCACCGCCTGCGCGGCGAGGCGCGCCTCCTCGGCGGTGTCCGCCGCGCGGGCGGCGGACGCCGCACGCTCGCACTGTGCCAGCGTGTGCTTGGCCAGCGTCGCCCGCACGTACGGGATGGACGCGGCGCCCATCGACAGGGAGGTGACGCCCAGCCCGGTCAGCACGCAGGCGAGGAGGGGGTCCGAAGCGGCCTCACCGCAGACGCCGCAGCTCTTGCCCTCGGCCCTGGCGGCGTCGGCCGAGAGCGCGACGAGATCCAGGAGCGCGGGCTGCCAGGGGTCCTGGAGCCGGGAGACGGCTCCCACCTGGCGGTCGGCGGCGAAGGTGTACTGCGCCAGGTCGTTGGTACCCAGCGACAGGAACTCCACCTCGCGCAGGATCGAGCGAGCACGCAGCGCGGCCGACGGGATCTCCACCATCGCGCCGAACTTCGCCTCCAGTCCCGCCTCACGGCAGGCGTCGGCGAACGCCTTGGCGTCGGTGCGGTCGGCCACCATGGGCGCCATGACCTCGAGGTACACCGGCAGCCCCTCGGCGGCCTTCGACAGCGCCGTCAGCTGCGTCCGCAGCACGTCGGGGTGGTCGAGCAGACTGCGCAGCCCGCGGACACCGAGCGCCGGGTTCGGCTCGTCCGCCGGAGTCAGGAAGTCCAGCGGCTTGTCCGCTCCCGCGTCCAGCACCCGCACGACCACGCGCCCCTCGGGGAACGCCTCCAGCACGGCCCGGTACGCCGCGATCTGCTTCTCCTCGGACGGCGCCTGCTTGCTGTCGTCGAGGAACAGGAACTCGGTACGGAACAGCCCGACGCCCTCGGCGCCCGCCTCCACCGCGGCCGGCACGTCCGCGGGGCCGCCGACATTGGCCAGCAGCGGGACCTTGTGCCCGTCGGAGGTGGCCCCCGGGCCGGTCGTGGCGGACAGCGCCGCCTTGCGGGCGGCGGCCGCGGCCTCCATCTCGGCGCGCTTCTCGTCGCTCGGTCCGACGAAGATCTCGCCGGTGCTGCCGTCGACCGCGACGACCGTGCCCTCGGCGATCTCCCCCGCCCCGGGAAGGGCCACGACGGCCGGCACACCGAGTGCCCGAGCCAGGATCGCGCTGTGGCTGGTCGGCCCGCCCTCCTCGGTGACGAAGCCCAGGACCAGCGCCGGGTCCAGCAGCGCCGTGTCCGCAGGAGCCAGATCGCGCGCGATCAGCACGTACGGCTCGTCGCTGTCCGGCACGCCGGGCATCGGGACGCCCAGCAGCCGCGCGACGATGCGGTTGCGCACGTCGTCGAGGTCGGCGACCCGCCCCGCCAGGTACTCCCCGGCATTGGCGAGCAGGGCCCGGTAAGCGGCGAACGCGTCGTACACGCCTCGTTCCGCGGTGCTGCCGACGGCGATACGGCGCTCCACGTCGGCGATGAGCTCCGGGTCCTGAGCCATCATGGCCTGGGCTTCGAGGACGTGCTGCGCCTCGCCGCCCGCCAGATTGCCGCGCGCCATCAGGTCGGCCGCGACAGCTTCCACGGCCTGACGGGCGCGCCCCTGTTCGCGCTCCGCCTCGTCCGCGGGAATCTGTTTGGCGGGCGGTTCAAGGACCGCCGTGCCCATGTGCCGAACCTCGCCGATCGCCACACCGTGGCTCACGCCGACGCCTCGCAGCGTTGTCTCCATTTCACCCGTCTCCGGTTGTGCGACGGCTGGGCCGTCGCGGTGTGTGCCCAGAAGGCTTGTCGCTCAGACTTGTCACTGCGGCTGTGGAGCCGGCGGTCACTGCCAGCCGAACAGCGTCTCGCCGATCTTCACGTCGCCGTCCTCACGGACCTCTGAGAGGGAGTCGGCGGTGGCTTCGAGCGCCACGACCGGGCAGACGGCCGACTTGCCGGCAGCCTCCACGGCGGCCGGGTCCCAGCGCACGATCCCCTGACCACGGGTCACCGTGTCCCCCTTGTTCACGAGGAGCTCGAAACCCTCACCGTTGAGCTGGACGGTGTCGATGCCGAGGTGCGTGAGAACGCCGTGGCCCTGGTCGTCCACGACGACGAAGGCGTGCGGGTGCAGGGAGACGACGATGCCGTCGACCGGCGAAACGGCCTCGGACGGCTCGCGCACCGGGTCGATGGCGGTGCCGGGGCCCACCATCGCGCCGGAGAACACCGGGTCGGGAACCGCGGTGAGTCCGATGACGCGGCCGGCAAGAGGGGACGTCACTGTGGTCATGGGGGCCTCCCAGGGGGTGGAGATCGTTGTCGTCGCCGCCCGGGCTGAGAAAGGACGGCGCACTGATCAGCAGAGTAAGTCATATGAAGTCCCGGTTCCGCCCGAGAGCAACCGGTTGACAGACCGGGAGACGCACCGGACGGGATTTGCCTCGTCCCACAGCAGCCTGTACTGTCGTACCTCTGCTTGACCCCAACACGACTTCGAGTCGGGGGTGGCAGCGACTCCCGAGCACAGACTCTATCCCTCACTCTGGTTCCGCATGCTTGCGGGACATGGTCAGGGAAAAGGAAAATGCCTGATAGAGTCGGACTCGCCGGAAAGGGAAACGCGAAAGCGAAGAACTGGAAAGCGAATCAGCAGGAACCCGCTTCGGCCGGGAATCGGACACGAAAGA
>NZ_JBEXWB010000244.1:0-9818 GCF_040629645.1 Streptomyces sp. NPDC005899
CGTGCCGCACGCGGCCGGCTGACGTCCCGTGGCGGCGGAGAGGCGTGCCACCGCGCCGGAGGAGGGCCGGGCATCGGCGGCCAGCCGCACCGCGTCCTGCTCCGGCGTCAGTACGGACGGCGGGGGCCGCTCCCCGTGGCCGTGCGCGAGGGCGTCCGTCAGCAGGACGAAGGCCCGCACGGCGGTGTCGGCCGCGAGGAACTCGAGCGCGGCCGGATCGACGCCCGCGACCGGCTCCGTCTCCGTGTCCAGCGACGGCGGGGTCCCCGGCCCGTCGGGCAGTGGCGGGGGAGGGGGCAGCGGCGGCAGGATGTCGCGGGCCGCGAACGACTCGTCGGCCCGGACACCGCGGGGTGTGCCGGGGGCCGCGCCACCGCCGGCCGCGTCTCCCACCGAGCCGGTCGCGCGGGCGGCGCTGCGCACCTGCAGTTCGTCGAGCAGCCGCCGCTCGTCGCGCCCCCGCAGCAGCAGGAGGACGAAGGGGTCCTGGTCCAGCAGCCGGGCCACCTGATAGCACAGGGCGCCGGTATGCGGACAGTGGTCCCACGCCTCGCAGCCGCACTCGGGCTCCAGGTCACCGATCGCGGGCAGCAGATCGACACCGGCCGCCGACGCGTCCTCCACGAGAAGCGGAGGCATCTCACGGTCGAGCAACGCGGCGATGTGACCGGCGCGCTCGGACGCCACGTCCAGGAACCGGTCCCAATCCTCCCGGCTCAGCGGCTGGAGCAGCACGTCACTGCGGTACGTGGTCGAGTCACGGTCCTGGACCACCGCGGTGATCCGGCCGGGACGGACCGAGACCGCACCGACCCTGCCCTCACGGGCCAGGCCGCGCCCCCGCTTGAGCTGCGCACCGTCCAGAGCGGTGTCCTCGAGGGCCTTGAGCCATGCCCGTCCCCACCACGACGACGCGAACGCGCGCCCCGGGGCGGGCGGCAACGCGGCGAACGTGCGCTCCGGTTCGTCATGGGCGTGCTCCGGCGTGTGGGCGTCGGTCATCGTGTGTTCCCCCGCAGCCCGACCAGGTCGGCCAGCTCGGCATCGGTCAGTTCGGTCAGGGCGCCCTCGCCACCGCCGAGCACCGCGTCGGCGAGTCCCTGCTTGCGGGCCAGCATGTCGGCGATCCGGTCCTCGACGGTCCCCTCGGCGATCAGTCGGTGCACCTGCACCGGCTGCGTCTGCCCGATCCGGTACGCCCGGTCGGTGGCCTGCGCCTCGACCGCCGGATTCCACCAGCGGTCGAAGTGCACCACGTGCTCCGCGCGCGTCAGGTTCAGCCCCGTGCCCGCCGCCTTCAGCGAGAGCAGGAACACCGGGATGGAGCCCGCCTGGAAGCGGTTCACCATCGCCTCCCGTTCGGCGACGGGAGTGCCGCCGTGCAGGAACCGGGTGGGGATTCCGCGGGCCGCCAGATGACCTTCCAGCAACCGCGCCATCCGCACGTACTGGGTGAACACCAGGACACTCGCGCCCTCGGCGAGGATCGTGTCGAGCAGCTCGTCGAGCAGCTCCACCTTCCCCGAGCGGCCTGTGACCCGGGGACGGTCCTCCTTGAGGTACTGCGCGGGATGGTTGCAGATCTGTTTGAGCGCCGTCAGGAGCTTCATGACGAGTCCGCGCCGGGCGAAGCCGTCCGCGGAGGAGATCTCCGCGAGTGTCTCGCGCACCACCGCCTCGTAGAGGCCCGCCTGTTCGGCCGTCAGCGACACCGTGTGATCGGTCTCCGTCTTGGGTGGCAGCTCCGGGGCGATGCCGGGGTCGGACTTGCGGCGCCTGAGGAGGAACGGCCGCACCAGCGCGGCCAGCCGGTCGGCGGCCGCGGGATCGCCGCCTTGCTCGACGGCACTCGCGTAGCGGTTGCGGAACGTTCCCAACCGGCCCAGCAGCCCGGGGGTCGTCCAGTCGAGGATCGCCCAGAGTTCGGAGAGGTTGTTCTCCACGGGCGTGCCCGTGAGCGCGACGCGGGCGCCAGCCCCGATCGTGCGCAACTGCCTGGCGGTCGCCGAGTGCGGATTCTTGACGTGCTGCGCCTCGTCGGCGACGACCAGGCCCCAGGGCTCCTGGGCGAGCCGGGCCGTGTCCATGCGCATGGTGCCGTACGTCGTCAGGACGAACTCGCCGACGCCCACGTCCTCCAGGGAGCGTGACGGGCCGTGGAAGCGGCGCACGGGCGTGCCCGGTGCGAACTTCTCGATCTCACGCTGCCAGTTGCCCATCAGGGAGGTGGGGCAGACGACGAGCGTGGGCCCCGCCTCCGACGGGAGGCCCTGCCGGTGGAGGTGGAGGGCGATCAGCGTGATCGTCTTGCCCAGCCCCATGTCGTCGGCGAGACAGCCTCCGAGGCCGAGTGACGTCATGGTGTGCAGCCAGTCGAGGCCGCGCAGCTGGTAGTCGCGCAGGTCCGCCGCGAGGGCGTCCGGCTGGGCGACCGTCCGTGCCGCCCGCGACTCCGGGTCGGCGAGACGCTC
The DNA here is from genome assembly GCF_040629645.1 of Streptomyces sp. NPDC005899. Taxonomy (NCBI): domain Bacteria; kingdom Bacillati; phylum Actinomycetota; class Actinomycetes; order Kitasatosporales; family Streptomycetaceae; genus Streptomyces; species Streptomyces sp. NPDC005899. The sequence continues at coordinate 2,472 of NZ_JBEXWB010000244.1, forward strand.
CCGCAGGCGTTCGAGCGCACCCGTGGCCGTCACCTCCACCCGCCGGCCGTCGATCTCGGTGCTGCCGGTCAGCACGGCGCTCAGGGCGTCCATGGGCGTGACCTTGCGGTCGCGGGACTCGCGGGCGCGCCGAGCCTCTTCGGGATCGACGAGCACCCACTGATCGCGCAGTCTCACCAGCGGCCTGCCGGCCTCGGCCAGCCGGTCGAGCTCCTGACCACTGAGCTGCCGGTCGCCCAGCGCGAACCGCCAGTCGAAGGCGAGCAGGGCGTCCGACGACAGGAGGGACGGCGCCCCCGAAGTGTCGGCGCGAGTTCCCGTGCCGCCGTCCCCGGAGCTGTCCTGACCTCCCGACGGGCCGATCACCGCGCGGGCCGTGAGCTTCCTGGCGAGCTCCTTGGGCCAGTGCACCCGCATGCCCGTCGCGGCGAGTGCCCGGGCGGCGGGGCCCAGCAGTTCCGCGATCTCCTCGTCGGCCGGTTCGACGGCGTCCGGGACCGGAGCCGACAGCAGGGGCGCCAGCGGCGGCCACGCGCGTGCGGCACGCCGCAGTGCCAGCAGGGCGTCCATACGCGCACGCGGACCGAACCGCGCGGCCGCGGGGCCGTTCCCCGCCCAGACGTCCGCCGCGTCGGCGACCAGTCCCGGGTCCTGGACGCTGTGCACCTGCAGGACGGCGCGGAACGTCGGGCCACTGCCCGCCTCCGGGGCTTCCGGGTCCGCCTCCACGAGTCCGGGAACCTCGACCCGCAGGGACAGCCGCACACCCGAGTCGTGTCCCGCCGCCACATCGGCCGCCCAGGGGCGCAGCCCCGGCAGGTGGTGAGGCGCCCGCGCCGCGAACGCCGGTCCGCCCGTGACGAGCGCGGCGGCCGGGGAGCGCGGCAGCGCGTCGGCGACCGCGTCGAGGAAGGCCCGGAGCAGCGACTCCGGTTCGGCCAGCGTCACCGGCCCGGCCACGTCGAGCGGCACCGCGTGGGCGGTCGGGGGCATGGAGGCGGAGAGCACCCGGATCCGTTCCACGTCCTCCTCGCCCAGCGGCCCCGCACGCCAGGCGTCGTGGTCGGTCGCGCTCAGCCCCGGCAGCAGCAGTCCGCGTGCCAGGAGCTGCAGTGCCAGCACTCCTGCGGCGCCCCAGAACGCGACCGCCGGGGAGGCGTGAGCGCCGGTGCGCGCCCGCGTCAGAACGGGCAGGGCGTCGTCCACGGGCATGGACAACGCCGGTACCGGGCGGGGGAGAAGGTCGTTCCCGACGACGGTCAGTTCAGCCAGGACCCCATGATCGCCGGGTGGGGCGCTGCCGTCCGGGTTCCAGAACGCGATCCGGCCGGCACGGGCGGGATCGGCGGGGAGGAAGACCGCGGAGCAGCGGGACAGTTCTGAGATCTCGTCGATGGTCGACGCAGGGAGTCTGTGCACAGCGATGTCAGATTCCTCAAACTTGACTAGTTGGCCCGGGGTCGCCGAGGGTACTCCACCCCGGCCCGTCCCGGGGGTGGTGCGCGGTCGTCCGTCCCACTCGTCCCTGCCCTCCGGAGCGTGGGGTGCGGCCCGCGCCACCGCCGGGCACGGGGGCTTACCCCCGCACGACCGGGGTGATGGCGCCATGGCTGCCGCAGGCCCCTTCTCCGTACGTTCGACAAGGTCAGCAGAAGCCCGGAAACCGGAGACGTCATGCCCCAGGCGGTAGCCATCGTTACGCCGAACGCCCTTATCGCGAGCGAGAGTTCGGGGAACCCGGAAGGTACCAAGGCCACCGGGAGCGACTTCGCGCCCCTCCTGAGGACCGTCCGGGGCCAAGGTCTGCTCGAACGCCGCACAGGCTGGTACGCGGCGGGCATCGCCGCCAATCTGGTCGCCCTCGCGGCGGCGGGCACCGGGATGGTGCTCCTCGGTGACACGTGGTGGACCCTGCTCCTCGCGCTGCCGCTGGCGGTCCTGTGGACCCGCACGGCCTTCTTCGGCCACGACGCCGGTCACGCGCAGATATCCGGCGACCGCGAGGCGAGCCGGATCATCGGGCTGGTGCACGCCAACCTGCTCCTCGGGATGAACGAGGCGTGGTGGAACGACAAGCACGTGCGCCACCACGCCAACCCCAACCACATCGACAAGGACCCCGACGTCGGAGTCGGCGCACTGGTGTGGACGCAGAAACAGGCCGCGCAACGCGAGGGCTTCGCCCGTTGGCTCACCCGCAACCAGGCGCGGCTCTTCTTCCCCATGCTGCTCCTCGAAGGCATCGCCCTCAAGATCTACGGCTTCCAGTTCCTGCGGCGCCAGCCCGCGCGTGAGCGTGCCCTGTCGGGGCTGCTGCTCTCCGGCCACCTCGCCCTGTACGCGGCACTGCTGCTCTCCGCCATGTCGCCCGGCAAGGCCGTCGTCTTCGCTCTCGTGCACCACGCTCTCTTCGGCCTCCACCTGGGTATGGCCTTCGCCCCGAACCACAAGGGCATGGAGATGCCCGACCCGGACGGCGACCGCTGGGGCCACCTGCAACGTCAGGTGCTCACCTCGCGCAACGTGCGGGGCGCCTTCCTCACCGACTGGTTCCTCGGCGGCCTGAACTACCAGATCGAGCACCACCTCTTCCCGAGCATGCCCCGCCCCCACCTGCGGCTCGCGCAACCACTGGTGAAGGCCCACTGCGCCGCGATCGGGATGCCGTACGCGGAGACCGGCCTCGTCGAGTCCTACCGGCAGGCGCTGGAGCACATGCACGAGGTCGGGGAGCCACTGCGGTGAACGCGGCCGCCCGCCGGAACCGATGGGCGGCCGCGTGCGTTCTCCCCACAGAAGCGGCTCGGGCCGCGAAGGAGGCAAAGATCATGTCGAACGGTGCAAAAGTCGCCATCGCGGGAGTGGTCGCGGCAGTCGTCCTGATTCCGTTCATCGGTTTCTGGTGGTCGCTGCTCGTCCTCCTGGGGGTACCCACGCTGGGCTACCTGATGCTCGACCCCTCCCAGCGGCGCAGGCTGCGCAGGATCACCCGTAAGGAGATAGGGCGCTGAACAGCACGGTCGTGGCAGTGAGCAGCAACGGCGAGTACTCCTTCACCAAGCCGAACCGGGACAGCATCAGGCTCCTCGGCGGGCTCGGCGTGGAAGGTGACGTCCACGCGGGCGTCACCGTCAAGCACCGCTCGCGCGTCGCCCAGGACCCGACGCAGCCCAACCTGCGCCAGGTCCACCTCCTGCACCAGGAGCTCTTCTCCGAGTTGCGGGACGCGGGCTTCGAGGTCGCACCGGGCGACCTCGGGGAGAACGTCACCACCAGCGGGATCGATCTGCTCGCCCTTCCCGTGGGGACACTGCTCCACCTCGGTGACGAGGCCGTGGTCGAGGTGACCGGACTGCGCAATCCGTGCCTGCAGATCGACAGGTTCCAGGACGGACTGCTCAGGCAGGTCGTCGGCCGCGACGCGGACGGTGCCGTCGTCCGCAAGGCCGGGATCATGGGCGTCGTGAGGGCCGGCGGCGTCGTGCGGCCCGGCGATCCGGTCCGGGCGGCGCTGCCCGACGGCCCTCATCGGCGCCTGGAGCGGGTGTAGGTCACGCCCGGACGAGGCGGGGTGCGGTGCCGGTGTCCCGAGGAGGGGGGGGAGCGGTGCCGACGGGCTACGGGGCGACCCGGCGGGGGGCTCAGGCGGGCCGGACAGCCATCTCGTCCAGGGAGTTCAGCAGCCCGGGAAGTTCGGCACCCCGGCCGATCGGCAGTACCTCCCCCGGCTCCTCGTCCAGCAGGACGAACGCGATGTCGTCGGTGCGGGCGACGAGGGACCAGCCGGGTCCGTCGGCACGCAGCGTGCGGGCTCCGCCGGGTGCGAACGCCGAGCGTATCCGCCCGGGCGGTGGCGGGTCGGACACATACGCCCGAGCCTCCGCGAGGACCCTGCGGACGCCGGGGTGCCGCACGGAGGCGGCCGCCTCCCCGTCGCCGTCCCCGGAGCCCGCGGCCGGCTGCCCGGGCCGCGCCTCCTCGGCGCTCCCGCCGTCCGCCGTCTCGCCGCCGGGACGGCCGAAGGCGGTACCGTCGTCGACCTGCTCCCGCCAGGCGGCCCACTGCGCGGCGACCGCGTCCGCACCCATACGCCGTTGCGCCGGGCCCCAGACGCCGGTGTCCGGTGGCGCCAGTGGTGCCGGGTCGGCGCCCTGCGCCGCCGGATCCGGCAAGGGGTCATGGGGCGCGGGGACGCCCGGCGCGGCGACCGCCAGTGCGAGTGGCCAGCCGGGCAGGGCGCACACCACCGAGCGGTCGTCGGGCGAGAGGTCGTACTCCATGCCGCAGTCCCAGGAAGCGATGGCGACCGCCACCAGCGAGACATCGTCCACGACCACCGTCCAGCGGGCGCCGGTACCGTCCTGGCCGAGGACGAGGCCGTACCCCTCGGCATAGGGCTCGAGGCCCAGCACGGCGCAAGCGGCGACATAGTCGTCGCCGAGCACGCTCGGGAACTGCGCGGGGGTCAGCAGCACCGCCGTCAGCACGAACAGTGCGTCGTCGGTGACCGTGTCGTCCGTCCCGGTCACAGCACCCTCCTCCACTCACGTCACTCGGTCGTCGGCCGTCACCCGGCCCGTCGGCGCACCTTAGCTACTCGGTAACGTCGCCGTCGAGGCCCTGACGAGCGAGCGCGGCACCGCCCCCGGCGCGCGGAGGGCGCCGGGGCACGCCGGAGTGCGCCCGTGCGGTGGTGTGCGGGGCGAGCCGCCGGCCGTAGGGTCGTACCTCCGGCTCTGGAGGGGGAACGGCATGCTGAAGCGGTACGAGCGGCTCAAGGAGATCCTGCGGCTCGACCCCGACCGGGACTTCCTGGAGATCTACCGGCTCACCGTCACCTACGAGTTCCCCTGGGACATCACCCGCGCTCTCGAACTCGCCCTGTACCGCACCTACGCGGTGCCTGCTGTCGGCCGGCTCCTCGCCGTGACGGGCGAGCTGACGGAACGTCCGCAGAAGAGGTACGACGACACCGCCCTCCTGCTCGACACCGTTCTGGAGCACGGTTTCGACAGCGAGGAGGGGCGCACGGCCGTCCGGCGCATCAACCGGATGCACCGCAGCTACGACATCAGCAACGACGACATGCGCTACGTCCTGTGCACCTTCGTCGTCACGCCGAAGCGATGGCTCGACACGTACGGGTGGCGCAGGCTGTCCGGACACGAACTGCGCGCCTTCGCCGCCTACTACCGCACCCTCGGGGCCCACATGGGCATCAAGGACGTGCCCCGGACGTACGAGGAGTTCGAGCGCACACTGGACAGCTACGAGGAGGAGCACTTCGGCTGGGACGCGGGCGCCCGCTCGGTGTCCGACGCCACCCTGGCCCTGATGGGCTCCTGGTACCCCGGACCGCTGGCGCCGGTCGTCCGCGCGGCCAGCCTCGCACTGCTGGACGACACACTGCTGCGGGCGTTCCGCTACCCGCGTCCGGGCCGCGTCGCGCGAGGGCTGACCCGCGGGGCACTCCGGCTGAGGGCTCGCGCCGTTCGGCTCATGCCACCCCGCTCCACCCCGCGTTACGCCCGGCAGAACCCCGAGATCAAGGGCTACCCCGACGGCTACGAGGTCGCCGCACTCGGTACGTTCCCCACGCCGGGCGTCCGAGGCTGTCCGGTCGCGCGAGGCCGGACGTCAGAGGGCGCTGCCGAGTGAGTCCAGGGTGGTCCGCAGCCACCGCAGCTCCGCCGTGGTGGTCGCCCGGGCGATCGTGAGGATGCCCCGGCGGAAGGGGTCGTCGAGCTCCTCCGCCGGCAGCGGCCGGTCCCCGGCGTAGAAGAAGCTCGTGGGTTCGTCCAGGAAGGCCAGCCGCCGTCGCAGGACGGCCGCCTGGGCCGACGGGTCGGGTAGGTGGCGGAGGAACGCCAGAAGCACGAACCACCGGTTCTCGTCGGTGATGTCCGCCTCGGCCGGTTCCGCCAGGCGGCGCCGCAGCTCCGCCCTGCCCTGCTCGGTCGGCGTGAGGACGTGACGGGGCGCGGCGGCGGAGCCCGGCTGCGTCTCACGTGCCAGCAGTCCGGCGTTCTCGAGCCGTTTGACGGCCGGGTAGAGCGTGCTCTCGGCGACGGGCCGCACGTGTCCCATGAGCGCCGCGACGCGTTTGCGCAGTTCGTAACCGTGCAGAGGCGTGTCGTAGAGGAAACCGAGAAGGGCGAGCTCCAGCATTCCCGCATTGTCCCTCAGGTGCGCGGCGTGGCCTTTCATGCGTAGTACAACGTCCCAGTGGTACATCGGTGGCGATGTATTCTCGGGCGGACGACGACGGATGTACGGATGCTCGGGAGGAAGCGGTGTTCGAGGCGCGGTTCGACAGCCGGGGCAGCCGGATCCGCTGGACCGCGTCCGGCGGGTCCCCCGGAGCCGGCGATGCCGCCACCGTCTACGTGCACGGGCTCGGGGCCGCCTCCGCCGCCTATCACGCCCACATCGCGGCCCATCCCGCCCTCTCCGCGCGGCGCTCGCTCTTCGTCGATCTGCCCGGACACGGCATCAGCGACCGCCCACAGGACTTCGGCTACTCCCTGGAGGAGCACGCCGACGCGCTCTCCGCGGCCCTCGACGGGGCCGGGGTCCGGGGCGCGGACCTGGTGGCCCACAGCATGGGGGGCGCTGTCGCGATCGTGCTTGCACACCGGCGGCCGGATCTGGTGCGGCGCCTGGTGCTCACCGAGGCCAACCTGGACCCGCTCCCCCCGGCGACCGCGGGGAGCAGCGTCATCGCCTCGTGGCCGGAGGACGGCTTCGTCCACGGCGGCGGATTCGCCCGGGTGCTGGAGGGCGTCGGTCCGCTGTGGGCCGCCACCATGAGACTCACCGATCCGCTGGCACTGCACCGCTCGGCGTGCGCACTGGTGCGAGGCACCCACCCCACCATGCGCCGGATGCTCATGGCGTCGACGGCGGAGCGCGTCTTCCTGCAGGGCGAGCTGAGCGGGGAACTGCCCGGTGCGCGGGAGCTGGCGGCGGCCGGAGTGCGGGTGGAGACCGTGCCGGGTGCGGGACACACCCTGATGTTCGACCGCCCGGACGCGTTCGTGCGGGCGGTCGCCGGAAGTCCGTTCTGACGGAGGCGCCTCAGCCCGTACGCACGGCGAGCGCGAGGAAGCGGTCGTCCTCGTCCGTGTACGAGACTGGCTGCCACCCGGCACGGGCCAACAGGGGTGCCAGCCGTGGTTCGGCCCGCAGATCGTCGTCCGACAGCCGGCGGCCGTGGCGGGGGGGCCCCCGCGCCCCCGCCGGCGGGCGGGAAAGCGCCCCCCCCCCCCCCCGGCGCCCCCCCCCCGCCCACACCCGCCCAAACACCACGGGCCCGCCGCGGGGGGGGTAAAGGCCCGCCCCCCACAC
>NZ_JBEXWB010000245.1:0-9806 GCF_040629645.1 Streptomyces sp. NPDC005899
GACGCTGGCGACACCGGTCCGGGCCCCCTCGCCGACGCCCGCCGTGGACTCGACGCACAGGGTCAGAACGTGCCGGCGGAATTGCACTTGGCCTTCTGGTTGATGCAGTCCTTCACGCGGTGTCCGAGAGCGGCGTTGTCCCAGGCGTTGAAGAAGTCGCCGTGGATGGACGATGCCATGCCCGAAGCCAGGCGGAAGCCCGCGGTGCTGCCGCTGGTCGGATAGCTGACGACGAAGGAGAGGTTGGGGATGGCGACAGGGTAGGCGCCGCTGCACTTGCCGTCGTAGGTGGTCGTGACGTGCGACTTGTGGTCGGGGCTGTCGAGGTTCTTGCCGTCCCAGCAGTCGGGGAAGACGAGCTGGTGGGTGAGATGGGCCTTCGGGGCGCAGCGCGGCCAGTTGCCGTCGGCGCTGCGGCCGATCTCACCGCCCTCGCCGGCGCACCAGTACTGGCCGGTCGAGCCCGCCGGGGTGGGCGTCTGGGTCTTGGCGCTGCCCGCGATCATGCGGAACCCCTGCGGGAAGGGCACGATCGCCGAGGGGTCGATGAGCCGGGAACCGTAGTACACGATCATGCCCTCGGCTTCGACCGCCTTGTCGCCTTCGTACAGGGTCGGGATCCAGTAGGCCGAGAGGTCGTTGGCAGGGGTGCAGCTGGTGGGTGTGTTGGCCAGGAGCGAATCGGTCGTGGTGAACGCGTCGGTGCTCTTGTTGCCGAAGAAGCTGTGCATGTGGGAGGCACCGGGCAGGCCGGGCACGACGATGGGGTCGTCCGGCTTGGAGTGGCTGTAGGAGCAGGTGGCGTTGAACTCCGGGACCCGGACGATGCCGGCGGGCACCGCGGCGGGCGTCATCGCACGGAACTGAGCCAACTGGGCGTTCCACTTGGCCTGGTCGATGGGGACCCATCCGGCGGCCGGGCTGTCGCCCGCGCCGACGAAGGAGAACCAGTTGATGTTGACGAAGTCGCCGGTCCCCGTGCTGCGCAGCACGGCGAACACCGTCTGTGAACCGGTGGGATGGGTGGTGACGTCGGTGGCCTGGGTCGCCCAGGTCTGCCAACCGCCGGTCGGGGCGACCGGTATGACGGCGAGCAGGGGTCCGGTCAGGCTGCCGGTCCGGAATTCCACCGTGCCCGAGCCGACGGCGGACGCGATCCGGGCCGAGACCGTCAGCCGGCCGGCCGCGCCGAGGTCGACGTTGTCGAAGCGCATCCAGTCGCCGTTGGCGAGGAACGCGGCGTTCTGCCCGCCCCCGATGTCCCCGGTCGCCTCCGAGGCGACACCCGACTGGGCGGCGTAGGACTCGGCCTGGACGGTGACCGTCGCGGCCTGGGCCTGCGGGGTCGATACGGTCAAGCTCAGGGCGGCGGCCAGCACGAGCGCCAGAGCGCTCACCAGCAGTGTGTACAGATGGACGGGATATCTGCGCATGTCGCTTCCTTACGGGGTCAGGGGTGACGGGTCCGTTCGCGGAAATACAGCGATGGGAGAGCGGGAGGCGGACAGTGGCGTTTGCCCGCAGGGGGGAATCGGGTGTCTCGGAACACCGCCCGCAGGGGGCGGGCGGAGCTGCCCGGGACCTTCGCGGTCACCGGGCGGTCGGGGGTGCCGGTGGACGCGCGCGCAGGGGACGAGCGGCTGGGCGGGGCGGGGGCGTCGGTGTCCGGCGGGCCCGGTAGGTCACACCTCGATCCGAGAGGCCTTGACATAGGCGGCTTCCCGGTCGAGGACGACCCGGCTGATCCCGGTACTCGCCGCGAGGTCGGACCGAATCCGCCGCGGGTCGGCGAACGCGCTGGGCCGGCGCGTCCCGGGGTCGCCCTCGACGGCGCCCCCGGGCGCTGAGGTTTCCCTCGGTGGGGGAGGAGGTGGCGGGCTTCGCCTGCGGGAGCGGCCCCTCCGCCGCCTGTGCGGGAGGGGCAGGGGCAGGGAGGTCGCGGAATGCGAGCGGTGCGGCCCCGAGGCTGTAACAACCTGACGCGACGCGGCAGCGCTCGCATGGCGACTCCTCTCGTGAGGGGAGTTCAGAGAGCGCTCCCTGGAGGGGAGGATGGAGGGACGGGTGCATGCTGTCAAGGCTTATTTCACCTCGAAGGAAAAGGACCGAAACATGCACGACACCCGAGTCCGCCCGAACGGGGTGTGGCCTCGGCGGAGCGCCGAGGCCACGGGTGTCGGGACCGGCTGAGTTGATGGCTGTGGCAGCCGGCCGGTGCTCCGGATGCGACGGGTACTGACCGCACCGAGCTTGTGGGCGGCGGGGGTGGGTCGAGGCTGTCGAAGCCGGTCGGCACGCAGGGGAGGATCTGCCCGGACGGGCGGCTGCCCTTCCTCTCCTGTGGAGCGTGTCCGGCTTGCGAAGGGTGCAGCCGGATGGAAACGGGCGGCTGCGTCCGTTTCCTCGGCATCGTGTCGGGCCTTGTGGTGGGGAACGGGGTAGGCGATCATGCCCGCCGCGAGCGCGGCTGCGGCCACCGTCCCGAGGCCGGAGGTGCGCCCGCGCCCTGGGTCAAGGCCCGAAAGCCGTTCGGCGGGTCACGGCCCGAAAGCCGTTCGGCCCGCCGTGATCTCGGCGGCTCGGTTCGACGAGCGCGGACCGCGGTCGTGCCCACCCGGCGGCGTGCATACCATTGTGCGGTCGGCATCCAGACCCGGCCTCCAGATCGCCTGCCAGTGGAGATGCCGCCGGGTCGCCGGGTTCCGCGATGACGCGGAACCCCCGGTGCCGGGGAGACGCAGAGAATCGGAGTCAGGCATGCAGAGGCGGGCGCTGCTGGGGCGCGAGACGGAACGTCGCGCGCTGGCTGCCCTGGTCGAGCAGGGGGCCGCCGGGTCGGGCGGCGCGACGGTGATCACCGGAGCGCCGGGCGTCGGCAAGTCGGCGCTGGTCGCAGAGGCCGCGGCTGCCGCAGCGCGCGGCGGGACCCATGTGATCACTGCTGTGGGGGTCCAGTCCGAGGAGAACCTGCCCTGTGCCGGCTTGCACCAGTTGGTTCACCAACTGCGGGACAGAATCGATGACTTGCCGGAGCGGCAGCGTACGGCGTTGCTCGCAGCCGTCGGGCTCGTCGACGAGGCCGTCCCCGATCTGTACCTCGTCGGCCTGGCCGCGCTGACTTTGCTGACGGACGCGGCAGCTGAGGCGCCGCTGCTGGTGGTCGTCGAGGACGCCCACTGGATGGATCATGCCAGTCTCGATGTGCTCGGGTTCGTGGCGCGGCGGATCGAGTCCGACCCCCTCGTCCTGGTCGCCGTCACCCGGCGCCTTGACGACCGCCTCAGCAGCGCCGGCCTGCCTGTGCTGCACCTGGGTCCGCTGACGGACGAGGTGTCGGGTGAGGTGCTGGACGCGGTGGCCCCCGGCCTGGGACAGCAGGTCAGGCGGCGGCTGCTGGAGGAGTCCGCCGGAAACCCGCTGGCACTGACCGAGCTGCCGGTCGCGCTGCGGTCGGTCGGCGGGGCGTACGCGCTCAACCCGGGTCCGTTGCCGCTCACCGCACGGCTGGAGAGGACCTTCACGGCACGGGTCTCCCGCCTCCCGGCGGACACCCATACGGTTCTGCTTCTCTCGGCCCTCAACGGCGACGGAACGATGGACGAGTGCCTCGCGGCGGCGACCCGGATGCTCGGAACGGTCGTCGAGGCCACCGCTCTCGAGGCGGCGATCGACGCGGGTCTGGTAGAAGCCCGGGGGCTGGCCTTCAGACACCCGCTGATCCGCTCGGCCATGTACCACGCGGCTACCGTCGCGGAACGACAGACCGCACACGCCGCTCTGGCCGCCGCGCTCCAGGGGCAGCCCGATCGACAGGCATGGCACCGTGCCGCCGCCACCGCGGGTCCCGACGAGCGAGTAGCCCGGGATCTGGACTCCACCGCCGGCAGGGCCCTGCGGCGTGGCGGTGTCGCGGCAGCCCTTGCCGCGCTGAGGCGGGCGACGGAGCTGACGGCGGAGCCGTCCGCGCGGGCGGACCGGCTGCTCCGGGCGGCGGAGCTCGCGCTGGAGTCGGGCCAGGGTGAGGTCGCGGCACATCTGCTGGCCCAGGCGCGCTCACTGGACCTCTCGGTCCGGGACCGGGGCCGCGCGGCCTGGGTCAGCATCGCCCTGGCCGAGGGGACACGGGGCGAGGGCGCCGCGACCGCCGAACTGGCCGAGCTGGCGGTCGAGATCACCGCTGGAGGCGAACCGGCGCTGGGCCTGCGCATGCTGTGGGGAGCGGTCCTGCAGTGCTTCTGGGGAGAGCCGGGGCCGGCCGCCCGCGAGCGGGTCGCCGCCGCCGCCGACCGGATGCCCGTGCATGCCGACAACGCCGACCTGGTCGCTCTGCGGGCGTACTCGGCCCCGGTCGAGCGCGGGGGAACGGTCATGGAAGACCTGGCGGGACAGATGGAGCGCTCGTCGGAGAACGCGGAGGGAGACCAGCTCCTGGGGGGCGCCGCCGTGACGGTGGGTGCTCCCGCCCTGGCAAGCCGGTTGACGACGAGGTCGCTGGACGCCCTGCGGGCGCAAGGCAGGCTCTCGATGCTGGCCCGCGCCCTCTGCGTCCAGGCGGGGAGCGCAGCACGGCTGGGTGACGTCCGCGCTGGTCTCCTCGCCGCGGAGGAGGCCGCGTCACTGGCCCGCGAGACCGGCCAGCCTCTCGTGCACGCGATGGTGAACGCCATCCGCGCGCAGCTGGCAGCCGTCAGCGGCGACCCGGCGTCCGAGGCGTGGGCGGCGGAAGCCGAGCGCGCGGCCCTTCCCAGCGGCGGGCGCCCGGTGCTGGCCATCGTGCAGATGGCGCGCGGGCAGGCGGCGCTCTGCCAGGGCCGCTACGGCGACGCGTACGGGCACCTGCACCGTGTCTTCGACCCGGCTGACTCCGCCTTCCACCCCTGGCTGCGCTTCTACGCGGTCGCGGAGCTGGTCGAGGCGGCTGTGCGCAGCGAGTCCCCCGGGGAGGCGCGCGACATCGTGCAGGAGCTGACCCCGCTCGGGGAGACGACTTCTTCGCCCGCCCTGCTCTGTGGACTGCGACTGGGCCGGGCACTGCTGAGCCCGCAGGATGCCGCCGAGCCGCTCTATAGGGCGGCCGTCGACGCCGTCCCCACGGAATGGCCGTTCGAGCGGGCGCGGGCGTGGCTCGCCCTCGGCGAGTGGCTGCGGCGGCACCGGCGGCCCGCGGAGTCCCGCGCCTCCCTGAAGGCCGCGCGCGAGATCTTCGACGCCCTCGGCGCGTCGGCATGGGCGGAGCGCACACGGCAGGAGCTACGCGCCGCGGGCGCGTCGTCCCCTCGCCAGGATCCGGCCGCGGTGGACCAGCTGACCTCCACCGAGCTGCATGTCGCCCAGCTCGCCGCGCAGGGTCTGACGAACCGGGAGATCGGCGAGCGGTTGTACGTCTCGCCCAGGACGGTGAGCACCCATCTCCAGCGGATGTTCCCCAAACTGGGGGTGACGTCCCGCGGCGAGCTCGCCGCGGTGCTGGGCGCCACGACGACGTACGCCGAAGACGCGGCGTCATGACGTACGCCGAAGACGTAGTCCGACGGACGCGGTCCCCCCTGCTCGTTTCCTAGGTTTGCGCCATGCCCGGTTCGCACACGGCGGACGGGCGGGGAGGCACACCATGGGAACCATCACCGTCGGAGCCGAGGGCTCGACCGGCATCGAGCTGTACTACGAGGACCACGGGACGGGGCAGCCGGTCGTCCTGATCCACGGCTACCCGCTGGACGGGCAGTCGTGGGAGAAGCAGACCGATGCGCTGGTCGCGGCCGGCTACCGCGTCATCACCTACGACCGCCGAGGCTTCGGCCGGTCGAGCAGGACCGCGACGGGTTACGACTACGACACCTTCGCCGCCGATCTGGACACCGTACTGACGCGGCTGGACCTGCGGGACGTGGTTCTCGTCGGGTTCTCGATGGGCTCGGGCGAGGTCGCCCGCTACCTCGGCCTCCACGGTTCGCGGCGGGTGGCGAAGGCCGCGTTCCTCGGTTCGCTCCAGCCGTTCCTGTTGCAGACGCCGGACAACCCCGCCGGTGTGCCGCAGAGCGTCTTCGACGGCATCGCGGAGCAGGCGGAGGCCGACCGCTACGCCTGGTACGAGAGTTTCCTCGTCGACTTCTTCAACACCGACGAGACGCTCGGGACGCGGCTCAGCGAAGCCGCGCTGCGGGCGAACTGGGCCACTGCCGTCGGCTCGGCGCCCATGGCGGCGTACGCGTGCGTCCCGGCGTGGCTGACGGACTTCCGGGCCGACGTGGAGCGCATCGACGTGCCCTCGCTGATCCTGCACGGGACCGCCGACCGGATCCTGCCGATCGACGCCACGGCCCGCGAGTTCCGCCGCCGCCTGCCCGACGCGCGGTACGTCGAGATCGACGGCGCTCCGCACGGACTGCTGCTCACCCACGCGGCCGAGGTCAACGCCGCCCTGATCGACTTCCTCGCCACCTGAAAGCCGGCGTATCCCCCTCCGCACGTCACCGAACACTCGAACAGGATTGGGCGCCTCTCATGCACGGGATCATGGAAACGGAGGCCACTGCCCTCGTTGCGACGTCGTCGCGGACCCGGCACCTCGCGTCGGACGCTGACTGCGACGCCTTCATCAAGGACATCTACGACCAGTACGGCCCTCTGCTCGTCCGGTACGCCACCCGGCTGCTGGACGGTGACTGGCACAAGGGGGAGGACATCTTCCAGGAGACCGCTGCCCGGGCCTGGAAGCACGCCCGCTTCCTGGGCAGCCGCAACGAAGCCCTCAGACCCTGGTTGTTCACCGTGGTCAGAAATCTCGTCATCGACCACTACCGGGCAGGCCGGATCAGGCCGTTGGAGCTCATGCCCGTGGAGGAGCTGGACACGTCCGGCGACAGCACGGCATCCACGATCGACTCCCATGCGGTGGTGCAGGCCCTGGGGGAGCTGAACGAGCAGCAGCAGACCGTCATCCGCCTCATGTACTTCCTGGAATGCAGCGTGAACCAGGCTGCCGAGCACCTCGGCATACCGCCCGGCACCGTCAAGAGCCGGGCCTTCTACGCCGTGCGGGCGTTGCGCAAGGCCCTGGAGAAGCAGGGGATCCTGGGGGTGTAGCCGTCCCGAGGCGGGTGCCCGCCGGAGCCCTCCCCAGGGCCCGAGTGAGGTACGGGCGCAGGTACGCCGCGTCGGGTCCGCCCCGTCACCGCCCGCTGCGACGGCACACGCCGAGCACCGGTCGAGGGACGAAGGCGAAGGCAGGACCGTCCGTGGGGACCTTCCCCGCTCGACGGCACGGCGTAGCAGCAGACGCAGTGCCTCGGCTGACACGCGACCGCCTCGACCGCGGACAGGCGGGATGAGGTGCGCCGAACACGCGCACCGGGACCGCCCGCTCGCCGCGGCGGTCCCCGGCGGATTCCGCCTCGGGCAAGGCGGCCCGGTCGGTGGATCTGCGCCGGCGGCATGGGGTGGTGTGCGGCAGTCGGCGGTCAGCTTTCGAGCCGGGTGCCGCGGCGCCAGACGGCCCGGGTGTTGAGGGTGTCGCTGATGGTGGTGGTGGGGTCGCCGTCGACCAGAAGCAGGTCGGCGCGCAGACCTTCGGCGATGCGGCCGCGGTCGGTCAGGGCGAAGCGCCGGGCGGTGGTGGAGGTGGCCGCGCGCAAGGCCTGTACCGGGGTGAGGCCGGCCCGTACGAGGTACCGCAGCTCGTGGTGGACGCTGGCGCCGTGGGCCAGTCCGCCCAGGAACGGCATCGCCATGGACGCATCGGTCCCGGCCAGGATGTCGACACCGGCTTCGTGCAGCGCGCGCACGGACCCCAGCACGTCGGCGATGCGCCCTTGAGGGTAGTGGCCGAAGCTGCTGCGCAGCGTCTTCGTCCAGGCCTCGTCCAGGCGGGACGCCACCCGAGGGTCATCGGCCAGCTCGTCACCGGTGATGCCCATCATCGAGGCGTCCAGCACGACGCAGGGCACGACGAAGGCTCCCGAGTCCCGGATGAGCGTGATGATCTCGTCGGTGTGCGGGCCGTCCATGAACAGGTGGACCAGGCCGTCGATGCCGGCCTCGATCGCCATGCGGGTCGCGTCGATCGTCAGTGTGTGGGCGACGGTGAGCATGCCGAGCCGCTTGGCCTCGGCGACGCCTGCGTTCAGGGTGGCACCGTCGAGCATCGGCAGGCCGGGGTGGCCTTCGACCGAGCCGTCGTCCACCATGAACTTGATGTAGTCCGAGCCGCGTTCGATCAGCTGAGGAATGAATCCGACGGCCTGCTCGGGGGTGCTCGAGAACGGCATCAGCGGCGCCGGCCCGGTCGGCCGGGCCGCACCGGGCGGCGGGCCGGGACGGAAACCCTCGGGAAACAGTTCGCTGGGGTGGCCGCCGGGCGGGGTGATGGCGAACCCGGAGGAGCGGACGTCCGCCAGGGCATCGTCACCGGTGATGTGCGCACGATTGCCGGCGGTGTTCGTCCCCTGCATCTCCAGCTCGGTCGTCACTCCGAACCGCAGGGCGAGTGCCAGGGACTCCGCATCGGTATGGACGTGGGCGTCGATCAGACCGGGCAGCAGCGTTCCGCCCTGCGCATCCACGATCTCGGCTCCCGCGGGTGCCTGTCCGCCGACCGCGAGGATCCCGGTGGCATCGAGGACGACGGTGCTCGCCTCCAGCGTCCGGTCGCCGTCGAAAACCCGTGCGTTGATGATGGCCGTGGTGCTCATGGCTGTTTCCTGTCGTTGTCCGTCCGAAGCGGAGACCGGTCCTGCCGGCCCCACCAATCCTCTGCGAAATGCAGATGTGTGCATCATTGCATGTAATTGTGTTTCGCAGTGACCTGGAGCTACGCTGTCGAGCGTGACCGGCGGAAACGAGACCCAGGACGACGCACTGCTGGACGCGGTCGGCGCGGCGTTCGCCCGACTGCGCCGCCGCACCGCTCTGGTGGACGTCGATCCACCGGTCACGCGCAAGGACCTGACCCGCAATCAGGTCATCAACATCGTCGACGAGGCCGACGGCGAGATGACCGTCGGTGGCATCGCCCACCAGCTCACCGTCGACTCCTCCGTCGCCAGCCGGATGGTGAGTGACTGCATCGCCGCGGGCCTTCTCGTACGCGCCGCCTCCCAGCGCGACGGCCGCCGCACCGTGCTCCACCTCACCCCCGCGGGCGCCGCCCTGCGCGACCGCTTCGGCAGCCAGCACCGACAGGCCTTCGAGCACATCACACGTGACTGGCCCCGGGCCAAACGCCTCGAATTCGCCCGCATGCTCATCGACTACGCCGACGCCGCCGCCGAACTCGGCACCCCCACCGCACGCTGAACGGCCACGGACCCGTCCGCGAGAGGCGTCCGCACCCTCGTCGGTCCAGCTGTGGCGCCTTCACCTCCGCGTGGCCCGTCGTGACAGGGCACCGCCGTCGTGCGGTTCCTCGCGATGGGACGCCGGGCCTGCTCACACCCTGCGCGAGCACGACCCGGACCACGTGCCGGCGGACGGCACCTCGGCGGGTGCGACCGCATGGGCGGCGGACGCGCACATTGCGCCCACACGCATCGGCGCCGTGGTCCGGACGAGCCCGATCGTCACCGACCCCGGTGGCCTGCTGCGGATCTCGCAGACCTTGCCGTGCCACGCTCAGGAACTGATGGCCGCGCGCACCGCCCCGTCCGAATCCGCGAGCGCCAGGACGCCGCGATCGTCGCCGAGCGCGACTGCGCCGGTGCCGACTCCTGGCCGCCGCCCGCCCGACGGCGCACCGCACCGGCCGAACGGACGCTGAGCCGGGGACTCGCCCAGGCCCGCGCTCGTGTCGCACGGGGCGTCGCCGGCCG
>NZ_JBEXWB010000246.1:0-9722 GCF_040629645.1 Streptomyces sp. NPDC005899
GCGGCCCGTGGGTACGGGCCGCCGCCGCTGTCGTCGTGCGGGCCGGATCACCAGCCGGCGGGCGCGTAGTCCTTGAGGAAGCAGCCGTACAGCTCTTCGCCCGCCTCGCCGCGCACGATGGGGTCGTAGACGCGGGCGGCGCCGTCGACGAGGTCGAGAGGAGCGTGGAATCCCTCTTCGGCCAGGCGCATCTTGTCCGGGTGGGGGCGCTCGTCCGTGATCCAGCCGGTGTCGACGGCGGTCATGAGGATGCGGTCCTTCTCGAACATCTCCTGCGCGCTGGTGCGGGTCAGCATGTTCAGCGCGGCCTTGGCCATGTTGGTGTGCGGGTGGCCGGCGCCCTTGTACCCGCGGCTGAACACACCTTCCATGGCGGAGACGTTCACCACGTAGGCGCGCCCGAGGGCCTTAGCCATCGCCGGACGGAGCCGGCTGATCAGGATGAAGGGTGCCGTGGAGTTGCAGAGCTGGACCTCGAGGAGCTCGATCGGCTCGACCTCCTCCACCGTCTGGATCCAGCTGTTCGTGTCGTGCAGGTCGGGCACCAGGCCGCCCGCGTCGATCGCGGTCCCGGCGGCGATACGGGCCGGTGTGGCGGACCCGGTGACCAGCGCGAGGCCGGTGACGTCCTGGGCGGCGAGGCCCTGGCCCTCCTTGCGCGCGGCCGGAAGCGCGGCCACCCGGTCGACCGTCCCGCTGCCGAACGTCCCGATGACCTCGGCGGCCGGCAGTTCACCGGCGGGCAGCGGCGCGGATTCGGCACTCAGCAGCTCGCTGTAGGCCTGCGGGGAGCGCCGGACGGTCTGGGCGGCGTTGTTGATCAGGATGTCCAGCGGCCCGTCGGCGGCGACCGAGTCGGCCAGCGCCACCACCTGGGCCGGGTCGCGCAGGTCGATCCCGACGATCTTCAGCCGGTGGATCCACTCGTCACTGTCCGGCATGGCCTTGAAGCGCCGGATCGCGTCGTTGGGGAAGCGGGTGGTGATCGTCGTGTGGGCACCGTCACGCAGCAGCCGCAGCGCGATGTACATGCCGATCTTGGCACGGCCACCGGTGAGCAGCGCCCGGCGGCCGGTGAGGTCGGTGCGGGCGTCGCGCCGGGCACGGTTCTCCTTGGCACACGACGGGCAGAGCTGGTGGTAGAAGGCGTCGACCTCGACGTACCTGGTCTTGCAGATGTAGCAGGACCGGGGGCGCTGGAGTATGCCCGCGATCTCGGCCGTGGCCGAGGACGAGGGCAGCACGCCCTGGGTCTCGTCGTCGATGCGCTCGGCGGAGCCGGTGGCGGTGGCTTCGGTGACCGCCTTGTCGTGCGCCGTCTTGGCGGCTCGGCGCTCCTGGCGGCGGCGCTGCTTGACGGTGCGGTAGATGCCCGCGGTGGCCCGGCGCACGGCGATGGCGTCCGGGTGGTCGACCTCGATGGTGTCGAGCTCGTCGAGCACGCTCAGACAGACGGCCAGCCGCTCCGGGTCGATACCGGGACCGAACCCGTCGATTCCGGGAGCGAGCTCCGGGCTGTCCTTCGTCACCGTCATTGCCGTTCCTCTGTCACTCGTCACTCGCGCCGCTGCCGGGCGTGGGGAGGAGGTCCGGCCGGGGGCCGGCGAGGGCCGGCGCGCCATGGGCCGAATGCCCCGGTCAAGTCTGCCACGAGTCCGGGGCTGCTCCGTTTCGGCCGTCAGGCCTTGCCCTCACCGACCGACAGGGGGGTGGCGATGTCCTCGAGCGACTTCTGCTCGGCGGCCACCGCGAAGAAGGCGGCGACGATTCCGGCGGCGACCATGAGGGCGGCTCCGATGCAGAACGCCAGGACCGTCTCGCCGACCACGCCGCTCGCCGTCAGGTCGGCGAAGACCAGCGGGCCCGTGATACCGCCGGCGGCGGTGCCGACCGCATAGAAGAAGGCGATGGCCATCGCCCGGGTCTCCATGGGGAAGATCTCGCTCACGGTCAGATACGCGGAGCTCGCGCCCGCGGACGCGACGAAGAGGACGGCGCACCAGCAGGCGGTCATGGTGACGGCCGTGAGCGCCCCGGCGTCGAAGAGCCACGCGGTGCCGAAGAGGAGGAGTCCGGAGAGGATGTACGTCCCCGCGATCATCGGCTTGCGTCCGACGGTGTCGAAGAAGCGGCCGAGGAAGAGCGGCCCCAGGAAGTTGCAGAACGCGATGACGGCGAAGTAGTAGCCGGTGGCGCCGCTGGAGACGTCGAAGAACTTCACGAGGATCGAGCCGAAGCCGAAGGTGATGGCGTTGTAGAGGAAGGCCTGCCCGATGAAGAGGGCGAGTCCGAGGACCGCCCGCTTGGGGTAGGAGCGGAAGACGGTCGTGGCGATGAGGCCGAATCCGATGCTCTTGCGCTGGCGTACGGTGATGGCGGGTTCGGCCGGGGGCAGGCTGCCGCCGGTCTCCGACTCGATCTCGCGCTCCACTTCTTCGACGAGCCGCTCCGCCTCCTGGTCGCGGCCGTGGATGAACATCCAGCGCGGGCTCTCCGGCACGTGGCGCCGCACCACGAGGATGACGAGTCCGAGGACCACGCCCAGGGCGAAGGTCAGCCGCCAGCCGAGGTCCTTCGGGAAGATGTCGGTGTTCAGGGCGAGCACGGAGAGCAGTGAGCCCGCCATGGCGCCGAGCCAGAAGCTGCCGTTGATGATGAGGTCGACACGTCCCCGGTACTTACTGGGGATCAGTTCGTCGATCGCGGAGTTGATCGCCGCGTACTCCCCGCCGATCCCGAAGCCGGTGAGGAAGCGGAAGAGGAAGAACCACCAGGCCGAGAAGGAGATCGCGGTCAGCGCGGTCGCCGCCAGGTATACGGCGAGGGTGATGAGGAAGAGCTTCTTGCGCCCGAAGCGGTCGGTGAGCCAGCCGAAGACCAGCGCGCCGGAGCATGCCCCGGCCACGTACAGCGCGGCCGCGATCCCGGTGACCTGGGCGTCGGTGATGGGGAGTCCGCTGCCCTCCTCGGAGAGCCGGCTGGCGATGTTGCCGACGACCGTCACCTCGAGGCCGTCCAGGATCCACACCGTGCCGAGCCCGATGACGATCATCCAGTGCCATCGGGACCAGGGCAGCCGGTCCAGCCGGGCGGGGATCCTGGTGGTGACGGTGCGCTGTCCCGCCACGCCGCTTTCGCTCATGATCTCTCCTTCTCCTCCTGAAACACCACACGTGCCCGCGATGAGACGTCTCTCACACACGGACTATGCGACTATTCGGTCACATCCGCCCGAACAGTACGTAATCCTTCCGCCTGATGGCGGCAGAGGGGAGGCGGGACAGCCGGTTTCGGTGGAGAGGAAAGAAGTTCTGTAAAAGGGAGGCATGACTTCGAAGAACCCGGGAAGGTGCCGGGCGATACACCGGATTCCAGGGAGGGCGACACCATGACGGCCATGTCAGCGCGGACCACCGAAGCGATCGGCACCACGGGCGCGCGGCGCGACGAGGCGGGCACGGTCACCGAGGAGGCCGCGCTTCCGTGGATCGAGGACGCGGGCAAGGTCGCCCCGCAGGACGCCCGGGCCATGTCGAAGCTGTTCTTCGACCGGCTCCAGGTCCTCGAAGAGGGAACCCACGAATACCAGTACGCGCGCAACACCCTGATCGAGATGAACCTCTCCCTGGTCCGGTTCGCCGCCTCCCGGTTCCGCAACCGGGGCGGGGACGACGCCGAGGACATCATCCAGGTCGGGACGATCGGGCTGATCAAGGCGATCGACCGTTTCGACCTCTCGCGCGAAGTGGAGTTCGCCACATTCGCCGTGCCGTACATCGTCGGTGAGATCAAGCGGTTCTTCCGCGACACGACCTGGGCCGTCCATGTGCCCCGCCGGCTGCAGGAGTTGCGGGTCGAGCTCGCGAAGGCCAAGGAGCACCTGTCGGCCGAACTCGACCGCGACCCGACGGTCGCCGAACTCTCCGCGCATCTGCACCTCCCCGAGGACGAGATCATCGAGGGCCTCGTCGCCGCCAACGGCTACTCGGCGGGCTCCCTGGACACCCCGAGCGCCGACAGCGACTCCGGCAACGACCAGCGCGCCTACGCCGACGTGCTCGGCGAGGAGGACCCGGCCATGGAGAATGTGGAGAACCTGCACGCACTCGCGCCGCTGCTGCGTCAGCTGGACGACCGGGAGCGGGCCATCGTCCGCATGCGTTTCGGCCAGGAGATGACGCAGGCGCAGATCGGCGCCGAACTGGGCGTCTCCCAGATGCACGTGTCGCGCCTGCTCAGCAGGATCGTCCAGCGTCTGCGCACCGGCATGTGCGTCGAAGCCTGAGCCAGTAACCCATAACCCATTCCGTTTCACCGAGGCCCGGCGGACCGCCGGGCCTCGGTCACATATGCTTCACGGCGAAACTGCGCGAGGGGGCACGCGCTGTCCGTCCGAGGGAGTGTGGAGCGTGGTCGAATTGCCGCTGGGCGCCTCTGCGCGACTGATGGAGCCCGCCGGAGTCCCGGAACAGCTGACCGCCGTCGCCGACACCTCCGTCTGGAACGTCGACGGATCGCTGCTCCTGGTCGAGGACGACGCGGGTGACGCGCTGCTCGTCGAAGAGATGCTGAGCGACAGCGAGCTGGACTCCGGGCTCACCTGGTGCAAGACGATGGCGGAGGCGCGGCGGTTCCTGCGGACCTGCCGCACACCGGTCTGCGTGCTGCTGGACCTGCACCTGCCCGACGTCCACGGACTCGACGCCGTCCGGCAGCTGGTCGAGTCCGCCCCCGACGCCGCCATCGTCGTGCTCACCGGCCTGTCCGAGGCGGAGACCGGCCTGTCCGCGGTCGCGCACGGCGCGCAGGACTACCTCGTCAAGGGCCGCCTCGATCCCGAGATGCTGAGCCGCGCGGTCCGTTACGCGCTCCAGCGCAAGCACGCCGAGCGGTCCGCCGCCGCCATCCGGACGAGCCAGCTCATAGCCCAGGAGAACGCCCGGCTGGAGCGCGCGCTGCTGCCCATCCCCCTGCTGCGGGACGACAGCTTCCGTGTCGCCGCGCGCTACGAGGCCGGCCGTGCCCACGGGCTGCTGAGCGGGGACTTCTACGACGTGGTGCAGACCGCGGACGGCGCGGTGCACGCCGTGATCGGCGACGTGTCCGGGCACGGAGCCGCCGAGGCGGCCCTCGGGGTCTGCCTGCGGGTGGCCTGGCGCACAGCCGTGCTGACCGGGGTGCCCCAGCTCGGGACGACCGGGCTCCTGGAGGAGATACTCGCCGCCGAGCGGTCGGACCCCCATGTCTTCGCCACGGTGACCACGCTCGTCTTCCCCCCGTCCAGGGACCGGGTGTACATCGCGCGGGCCGGTCACCCCGGGCTGCTGCTGCGCGACGGCACGGACGTCAGCTGGGTGGAGCCGGACGTCGGCATGGCCCTGGGGCTGATGCCCGGCGTCGGCCGCTGGACGCTGACGGAGCTGGAGCTGCCCCGCGGCAGCGAGCTCGTCCTCTTCACCGACGGCCTGTTCGAGGGGCGCACCGGGCCGCGCTCGCGGCTCGGCGAGGACGGGCTCCTGGACATGGCGGTGAAATACGGCGCGCTGGAGCCGCGTGCCTTCGTCGACGCCCTCGTCGCCGAGGCCACGGCCGGCGCTTCCCCTTACGGCGGGCTGGCCGACGACGTCGCCGTCCTGCACCTCGGCTGGAGGATCGACTCGTGAGTGTCACGGAAACCACGGAACGGCCCGACGCGGCCGTGGAGGAACCCGCGGTGCCCGCCGGGGAGAGCGGCGGGACCGCCCCGCGGTCCGACGCGCGGCCGAGCGCCTTCGCGCGGCTGTCGGTGCAGAACTGGGTCCACCTGATCCTGGCGGGCTTCGTCCTGGTGGTCTGCGGCTGCCTCGCCGTCGGCGGGCTCGTCCTCGCCGACCTGTCCGACCGGACCACCGACCTCGTGGACCGCATCCAGCCCGCACGCTCGACGTCCTTCCAGTTGCAGAACGCCCTGCTCAACCAGGAGACGGGGGTGCGGGGCTTCGCCCTCTCCGGTGACGACTCGTTCCTGGAACCCTACGAGGCGGGCAAGCGGGCCGAGCAGGAGCGGCTGGCCGACCTGCGCTCACTGGTGGGCGACGAGCAGCCGCTCGCCGGGGACCTGGACCGCATCGAGGAGGCCGCCCGGCAGTGGCGCACCACGCGGGCCGATCAGCTGATCGCCGCGGCGCGCACGGGCGAGCCGGCCGGCGCCACGTCGCTCCCGCTGCGGCAGAGCAAGGCGGAGTTCGACTCGCTGCGGCGGCTGTACACCGCCCAGCAGCAGCATCTGGACGCCGCACGGGACAAGGCCCGTGCCGAGCTGGACGACGCCCGCGTCACCCGCGACCGGGTGCTCGCGACGCTGCTGATCGGCTTCCTCCTGACCGTCGTCTCGCTCAGCGTGCTGCTGAACCGGGTGGTGGGCCGGCCGCTCAACGCCTTGGCCAAGGCGTCGGACGGGGTGCGGGCCGGCGCGTTCGACCGGCGGATCGAGGTCCACGGCCCGTCGGACGTCAGGGCGGTGGCCTCGGCGGTCGAGGACATGCGCCGCCGCCTGGCCGCGGAGCTCGCCGAGTCCCGGAAGCGCGAGACGCTGCTCGCCGAGCAGACCGGGGAGCTGAGGCGTTCCAACTCGGAGCTGGAGCAGTTCGCGTACGTGGCCTCGCACGACCTGCAGGAGCCCCTGCGCAAGGTGGCCTCCTTCTGCCAGCTGCTGGAGAAGCGGTACGGCGGGCAGCTGGACGAACGCGGTCAGCAGTACATCGACTTCGCCGTCGACGGGGCCAAGCGCATGCAGGTGCTCATCAACGACCTGCTGACCTTCTCCCGGGTGGGCCGGGTCCACGAGGGCTGGAAGCCGGTCGACCTGGAGCGCTCGCTGGACCGGGCGCTGTCCAACCTGACCCTCGCCGTCGAGGAGGCCGGGGCCACCGTCGTGCGTGAGGACCCGCTGCCGGAGCTGCTCGGTGACGCGACGTCACTGTCCATGGTCTGGCAGAACCTCATCGGCAACGCGGTCAAGTTCCGTCGGCCCGACGTGCCGTGCCGGATCACCGTCGGGTGCGTACGGGAGGACGACGACTGGCATCTCACGGTCGCGGACAACGGGATCGGCATCGCGCCGGAGTTCTCCGACAAGGTGTTCGTCATCTTCCAGCGTCTGCACGGCCGGGACGAGTACGAGGGGACGGGCATCGGCCTCTCCCTCTGCCGTAAGATCATCGAGTTCCACGGTGGCCGGATCTGGCTGGATCCGGCGCCGGCCGAGGGTACGCTCATCCACTTCACCCTGCCCGTGCTGCCCGAGGCGCCCACCCACACCACGGCGGAGCTGCTCACGCCCGCCGTGCTGACCCCCCGGTCCGGAGATCGCGCGTGAACGACCGTGTCAAGCCCATCGAGGTCCTGCTGGTCGAGGACGACCCCGGCGACGAACTCATGACCCGCGAGGCGTTCGAGGACAACAGGATCCGCAACACCCTGCACGTGGTCCGGGACGGCCAGGAGGCGCTGGACTTCCTCTACCGGCAGGGTGAGTACGCGGACGCTCCGCGTCCGGATCTGGTGCTGCTCGACCTGAACCTGCCGCGGTACGACGGCAGGCAGGTGCTCGAGCGCATCAAGACCGATCCGGAACTGGCGTTGATCCCGGTGGTGGTCCTGACCACGTCCTCCGCCGAGGAGGACATCCTGCGCAGCTACAAACTCCACGCCAACGCCTACGTCACCAAGCCGGTCGACCTGGAGCAGTTCATCGGCGCGGTGCGCCAGATCGACGACTTCTTCGTGAGCGTGGTGCGGCTGCCCGGCCGTGCGTAAAATCGGTGTGGTCTGCCGGAGTGGGATCCCCCGACCCGGGTAGACGAACGGCGAGAAATGGTCTGCGAGACCACCCTGCGGCGCCTTGGCTGGAGCACATGAACGATCAGGCCACCTCACGGCCGGACGATCCCTGTCGGGGACTCGCGCCCACGGACGTTCTGCTCGTCGCCCAGGTCTTCGACGGTGAGCCGGGGTGCATCGCGCAGGCGCGCGAGCTGGCCGACCGTTTCCTGTCGCGGCTGGTGGCCGAGTGGCTGGCCGTTCTCGGCGAGCACACCCGCAGCGATCTCATGCTGGCGGTCAGCGAACTCATCACGAACGCCGACCGCTACAGCCACGGGCCGTACATGCTCGAGCTCGAGGGCGACGCGGAGCGCGTCAGCGTGACCGTCTACGACAGCAGCACGGCCCTCCCCGTCCTCTACTCCCCCGACCCGGGCCGGCTCGGGGGTCACGGCATGGAGATCGTGGTCGCCCTGTGCGACCGGGTCACGGCCGAGCGGGTGCCGGTCGGCAAGCGCATCCGGGCCGAGTTCCAGCTCAGCTCCTGACCGCACGGGCCGGGGGGGGCGGGCCGCGGGGTGGGGGGGGGGGGCGGCGCCCGGGGGGGGGGGGCCCCCCAAACCCGCATCGCCCGCCCCCCGGCCGGCGGGCGCGCCGACGGCCGGGGCGACGGGCTCCACTGGCGGCGTGCTCGTCGTGGTGGGCTTGGGCGGGGTGTTCTTCCGGGCCCGGGCCGGCTTGCGCCGGGCCGGGGCCTTCGTACGGGCGGCGGTCGCCACGAGAGTTCTCCTTATATACGGGGGCCACGCGCGCCGGCCCCGCCACGGTCTGGCGGGGCTGGCGCGGGTACGGCGGCGGGGCAGGGGGTCAGGCGGCCCGGTCGGGGGCCGCGGCGGGGCCGTAGGTGCGGGCGAACCGGGCACCGGCGTGCAGCAGGGCGGTGATGTCGGCGTGGGTGCGGTGCTGGCGCTCCGACCACGCCGTGGCGCGGGCGGAGGGCGATCCGGTGTGGGCCTGGATCAGCCGGTCCAGGACGTAGCCCGCCACGCGGTCGGTGTCGGTATCGCCGTCCACGCCGTTCTCGCCGACGTGGCACAGCGCGGTGTCCAGGGTCCGCCGCGGGTCGAGGTCGATGTCCTCGTGGATAAACCGCAGCAGCGCCCGGACCATCTGCTTGACCGTCATGGACTCGTCGTCGGCGGGGTTCGCTTCGCTGGACTGGTCCCGGTCCCGGTTGTAGGTGTGGACCCCGGTCCAGCCGTCCTTGTCGAGCAAGGTGACGGTGGCTTCCAGGTGGCGGGCGACGACCTCGCCGGAGGACTCCTCACCGGACGGGCCGGTCCACACCGACCCGTAGGACTCGACCACGAGTTCCTGCGCCGTGCGCAGCGTGGCGTCGGTGAACGGGGCAGCGGGGGAGGTCGTCGTCTTGGGCGTGGTCTGGGGCATGTGAGCCTCTCTCAGGGCTAGCGGGTCCGGGCTGTCCGGCTCCCCGTCACCGCGAGCCGCCCCAGCGCCGGATGGCGAGAGGTGGTTCGCGGATCAGGCAACCGTCAGACCGGCTGTCACCAGCCGTTGAGGAACGCTTCGTAGTACGGCCAGCCGAGCCGGGCGGCGGCCGCGTGCTGCCGTGCGTCCTGCGCACCGCGCCGGTGGATACCGGCGGCGATGGTGTGGCGGCGCAGGGCTCGCAGCTCTTGCGGTGGGTGCGCCACAGGTTCGAGGCGGCCATGTAGCGGGGGCGGAGGCTGTCAGCCACCGGCAGGTTTCCGATCAGTTCGTGCGGGGTGGAGGCCGGTGACGCGGTGGCCGGCCTCCCACGCCCGGGCGGCCGCCGTGGCTGCGGCCGCGAACAGGATGTGGGTCAGTGGGTGGGCCAGGCCGCATACGGTGGCCGCCCGCGCCGCGAGGTGCTGCGC
>NZ_JBEXWB010000247.1:0-9620 GCF_040629645.1 Streptomyces sp. NPDC005899
GGCTCGGGCGTGGCCGTGGGCTACCTGGGGCGCCCCGAACTGACAGCCGAACGCTTCGTCGTCCTCGACATGACGCCCCGGACGACTGGAGCGGCTGCCCCGAGCGGATCGTCCTGGGGGCCGACGAACGCCGGGCGCTGCGGGCCGCGGTGGGGCGGTTACCCGGGAGATGCCCCCGGTTACTTGCGGCGATGCTGGCCCCTCACGACCCGACGTACCGCGAAATCGCAGGGGAGTTGGGTATGTCACAGGGGAGTTTGGGCCCGATGCGTTCCCGTTGCCTTGGATGTCTGCGCAGAATGCTCGCGGCGGAGGTTGTGGCTCCTGAACTGCGGGGAATGGAGCGGTAGACAACCGGCGGAGCAGGTGAGCGGGAGGCATGCACACATGGGCATGAGCGTGACCATCTCGGCGGCGACAGCGCAGGACGCCGAGCAGATCTTCAGGCTCCAGTACCTCTGTTTCCAGAGCGAGGCGGAGCTCCACGGCAACTACCGGATCGGGCCGCTCGTCCAGAGCCTCGACTCGGTCCGCGACGAAGTCGCCACCGACCTGGTGTTCGTCGCCCGGCTCGGTGACGAAGTCGTCGGCTCGGTGCGGGGCTTCACGGACGAGGACGGCACCGGCCGGATCGGCAAGCTCTGCGTCCACCCCCGGCTCCGGGGCCACGGCCTCGGCACCCGCCTCCTGCGTGCCGCCGAGTCCGGTCTCTTTGACGGGCGTTCCGCCACGCGCTTCCGCCTGCACACGGGTGAGCGCAGCGAGGGCAACCTGCGGCTCTACCGCAAGGCCGGCTACGCCCGGGTCGGCGACGCCACCGTGGAGGACGGCGTCCGGATCGTCCTGCTGGAGAAGGAGGCCGCCGCACCGGCCTACGTCGCCAGTGCGTGAGCGCCCGCCGGGTGACCGGCGCCCGGGGTCACACGCTCCGGGCCCGTCGCAGCCAGATCATCCCGGTGACCGGCAGGATCACCGGGATGAACAGGTAGCCCATGCCGAAGTCGGACCACACCGTCGCGTCCGGGAACGCGGACGGCTTCGCCAGCGTCCAGGCCCCGACGACCAGCACACCCGCGAGCTCGGCGGCGCAGCACACCAGGGCCGCCCTGCGCGCCTTCTCGCCGCCCCGCACCAGCGAGTACGTGATGAAGCCGTACACGAGGGCGGCGACGGCCGAGAGGACGTACGCCAGCGGCGCGCGGCCGAAGTCCAGGACCATCTGGACGATCGAGCGGGAGGCGGCCGCCACGGTGAACACGCCGTAGAACCAGACCAGTACGCGCCCGGGGCCCGTGCCGAGTTCGAACTGCGGCTTCCGGCCGGGGTGGGGCCCGGCGGAGGTCCCGGTGCGGTCGATGTCGTCCACGGTCAGTTTCCCCAGATGTCGTAGAGCCGCACTTCGAGGACGGCGAGCACCACGGCGCCCGCCGCCACGGTCACCGAACCCCAGCGGGTCCGCTCCGTCAGCGACAGGAAGCCCGCGGCGGGTACGGCCGCGAAGGACCCGATCAGATAGGCGATGAAGATCGTCATGCCCTGGTCCGGCCGCTCGCCCCGGGCGAGTTGCACGATCCCCACCACGAGCTGGGCGAGTGCCAGCGCGGAGACGACGGCCATCCCGATGAAGTGCCAGTCCTTGGTGGGCTGGTCCCGGTAGGCGGCGAGTCCGCACCAGGCGGCGAGGGCGAGCGCGGTCACGGCGACCGCGACCGTCAGGGCGTCGAGCATGAGGCGAGGGTATTACGGACACCGGGCACCGCCGCGTGCGGCCCTGGCACCGGGCCGGCCGGAAGGCGGCCGGCGAAGCGTGGCCTTGGCCACAGCCCGCGCACGGTGAACCGGGGCGGCCCGCCGGGCGGGCGGAGTGCCCGGCTCCCCGTCGTCGCAGGTCAGAGCGGTGGTGCGGGTGCCCGGGAAGAGGGGGCCGGCCATCCACGAGTGTCCGCTATGCGGACAGCCGAGATCGGTCGAAGGTCACGTCTGTTTTACTTGGCCCATGACCACGACGAGCTACCGCAGCCCTGCGACCGAGGCGATCACCACGCCCGGTGCTCGTTGTACGTGTCGAATGCGCGCCTTCTGAGGGCCCCCGCCTGAGCCTCGCGCCCCGAAGCGAGACCGAGCCCGTGCCGGCCGCCCACCCGCGGACCGAGCCCGCCCGGGCATGTGCCGCGCCCGGCCGCCCACCGCGCCCGGCGGCAGTGCCGGACTCCCACCGGTCGACCACCGAGGACAGTCCCACCCGACCAATGCCCCGTGCCCGGCGGACACCGCGCCGCGCACTCGACAGTGACGGAAACCCTGTGATCACCACTTCGGGCCTCACGAAGGTCTACCAGTCACGCGGCCGCGAGGTCACCGCCCTGGACGGCGTGGACCTGCACGTCCGCGAAGGAGAGGTCTACGGCGTCATCGGACAGAGCGGCGCCGGCAAGTCCTCCCTCATCCGCTGCGTCAACCTGCTGGAGCGCCCCACGTCCGGCACCGTGACGGTGGCCGGCCAGGACCTCACCGCACTCGCCGGCCGCGGCCGGCGAGCCGGCAGGGAACTCAGGCGGGCGCGCAGCCGCATCGGCATGGTCTTCCAGCACTTCAACCTGCTGGACTCGCGCACCGTCCGGGACAACGTCGAACTCCCCCTGGAGATCCTCGGCGTCTCCGGGCAGGCCCGCACCCGCAAGGCGCTCGAACTGCTCGACCTCGTCGGCCTCGCCGACAAGGCGAAGGCATACCCCGGGCAGCTCTCCGGTGGACAGAAGCAGCGCGTCGGCATCGCCCGCGCCCTGGCCGGCGACCCCAAGGTGCTCCTCTCCGACGAGGCGACCTCGGCGCTCGACCCCGAGACGACCCGGTCGATCCTGCACCTGCTGCGCGACCTCAACCAGGAACTCGGCCTCACCGTCCTGCTCATCACGCACGAGATGGACGTCGTCAAGACGGTCTGCGACTCGGCCGCCCTGATGAGGCGGGGCCGCATCGTCGAGTCGGGCACCGTCGGCACCCTGCTGGCCACCCCGGGATCCGAACTGGCCCACGAGCTCTTCCCGGTCGGCGGCACCGCGTCCGGCCCCGACCGCACGGTCGTCGACGTCACCTTCCACGGCGAGGCCGCGGCCCGCCCGGTGATCTCGCAGCTCTCCCGGACGTACAACATCGACATCTCGATCCTGGGCGCCGCGATGGACACCGTCGGCGGCAGGCAGATCGGCCGGATGCGCATCGAACTGCCCGGCCGCTTCGAGGAGAACGTCGTCCCGATCGGCTTCCTGCGCGAGCAGGGCCTCCAGGCCGAGATCGTCGACGGCGAACCCGCCGGCACCACGGACATCCCCGCCCAGGCCCCCGCACCGATCACCAAGGAGGTGGCGAAGTGACCTGGTCCGAAATGCAGCCACTGCTCACGCAGGGCACCACCGACACCCTCTACATGGTGCTGTGGTCCACGCTGGTCACCGTGGCCGGCGGACTGCCGCTCGGCATCCTGCTGGTGCTCACCGACAAGGGTGGACTGCTGCAGAACACCGTGGTGAACAAGGTCATCGGCGTGATCGTGAACATCGGCCGCTCGCTGCCCTTCATCATCCTGCTGATCGCCCTCATCCCCTTCACCACCTGGGTCGTCGGCACCTTCATCGGGCCCTCGGCGATGATCGTCCCGCTCGCCGTGGGCGCCATCCCCTTCTTCGCGCGGCTCGTCGAGACGGCGGTGCGCGAGGTCGACCACGGACTCGTCGAGGCGGTCCAGTCGATGGGCGGATCCATACCCACGATCGTCCGCAAGGTCCTCCTCCCGCAGGCCCTGCCCTCCCTCGTCTCCGGTGTCACCACCACCGTCATCGTGCTCATCGGCTACTCGGCGATGGCCGGCGCGGTCGGCGGCGAAGGACTCGGCTCCAAGGCCGTCACCTACGGGTTCCAGCGCTTCGACAACCGGTTCATGCTCATCACCGTCGCACTCCTGATCGTCATCGTGACGGTGATCCAGCTGATCGGCGACGGAGCCGTACGCCTGCTGGCCCGCCGGGGCCGCACCACCTAGACCTCACCCTTCACCAAGCCCCGAACTCCTTGTCCGGGCGCACCACCTTCACCACCGGAAAGAGGCACTCTTCGTGCGTAGCACCATCAAGTTCACCGCCGCCGCGGCGGCCACCGCCGCCCTCGCCCTCGGGCTCAGCGCCTGCGGTACGGACTCCGACCCCGCAGCCAAGGGCGGGAGCGGTGCCGACGCGGACACCACCAAGGCGCTCGTCGTCGCCGCGTCCCCGACGCCGCACGCCGACATCCTGAACTACGTCAGGAAGAACCTGGCCCAGAAGGCCGGTCTCAAGCTGGAGGTCAAGGAGTTCACGGACTACGTCCTGCCGAACACCGCCACCGAGAACGGCCAGGTCGACGCCAACTTCTTCCAGCACAAGCCCTACCTGGACGACTTCAACAAGAAGAACGGCACCCACATCGTGCCCGTCGTCGACGTGCACCTGGAGCCCCTCGGCCTCTACTCCAAGAAGGTCAAGGACATCAAGGACATCAAGGCCGGCCAGACCGTCGCCGTCCCGAACGACACCACCAACGAGGGCCGCGCGCTCCAGCTCCTCGCCGGCAACGGCCTCATCACCCTCAAGGCGGGCGTCGGCACCAACGCCAAGCTCAGCGACATCACGGACAAGAAGGGCCTGCGGTTCAAGGAGCTGGAGGCCGCCACCGTGCCCCGCGCCCTGAACGACGTCGACGCCGCCGTCATCAACGGCAACTACGCCATCGAGGCCGACCTGACGCCCGGCAAGGACTCGCTGGCGCTGGAGAGCGCCGACGGCAACCCGTACGCCAACTTCCTCGCCGTCAAGGAGGGCAACGAGAAGGACGCCCGCGTCCAGAAGCTCGCGAAGCTCCTCAACTCCGACGAGGTCAAGAAGTACATCGAGGACACCTACCAGGGCTCGATCGTCCCCGCCTTCGGGAAGCCCGCCGCTTCCTGACCCCGGACGCCGGGCACCCCGGGCCCCGCACACCCTCCGGCAGGGTGTGCGGGGCTCCGCCGTGCCGACCCGGCCATGCGCACCGGCGTCCCGATGCTGCATGCTGTGTCTTCACACGGTCTTCGGCATGGAGCTGCGCATGACTACCACCTTCCCGTCCATCTCCATCAGCACGGACAGGTTGGTGCTGCGCCCCTTCGACATGGCGGACGTCCCCGCGTACATCGAGATGATGAACGACGAACTCGTCACCGCGTGGATCGACGGTCCGCACCCCTACACCCAGGTCGACGCCGAACGGTGGGTCCGCAGGATCGCCCCCGCCGAACGCACCCAGGGCCGGGGGATCGTCCTCGCCGTCACCGAGTTCCTCACCCAGCGTCTCGTCGGCTCCGTCCGGCTCCTCAACACCGACTGGCGCACGCTGGCCACCGAGGTCCGCTACATCACCGCCCCCTGGGCGCGCGGCGAGGGCTACGCCACCGAGTCCGTGCTGGCCCTCGCCGAATGGCTCTTCCGGGACCAGGCCTTCGAGCGCATCGAGTTCCGCACCCCCGCGGACAACACCGCGTCCCAGCAGGTCGCCCAGAAACTGGGCTGCATCAGCGAGGGGGTCCTGCGCAACGCCCGCATAGCCCGCACCCGGACCGAGAACGGCACCGACGGCGGCTGGACCGACATCAGAACCGACCTCATCGTCTGGGGGCTCCTGCCCGAGGACCTGGAGGGCGTCGCCGAACAACTGGCCGACGCCGGGGACTACGGCACCTACAACGACTGGAAGTGACGCGCCCCCGGCCCGGCGACCGTTCGGCCCGGGTCCCCCGCCCCACCCCGTCGGGCCCGCCGTGCCCCGCCCCCACCGACCGCCACGGGCCCTGCCTCGCCCCGCGGCGCCCGGCACCGCGCCGACGGGCTCGTGACCACCCGGCAGCCGCCGGTCACAAGCCCGCCCGGACCGGATACGCTCACCCTTGCCCCGGCACGCCCGTGCGGAGCCCCCACCACCTGCGACACCCTGGAGACTGACGACGATGGCCGACCGGGTCACGGTGATCGGCTGGGACGGCTCGCCACTGACCAGAGCGGCCACGGCCGCACTCTCGGCAGCCACGCTCGTCGCCGGAGCCGCCCACCACCTCGCCCTCCCGGAGATCCCGGAACGCGCGGAACGCGTCCGCCTCGGCAGTGTGGACCTGGCCGCCCGCAGGATCGCCGGTCACCGCGGCAGCCCCGTGGTACTCGCCGACGGCGACCCCGGCTTCTTCGGCGTCGTACGCACCCTGCGCGCGCCCGAACACGGCCTCGAGGTGGAGGTCGTCCCCGCCGTCTCCTCCGTGGCCACCTCATTCGCCCGCGCCGGAATGCCGTGGGACGACGCCCAGATAGTCGTCGCCCACCCGCGCACCCTGCGCCGCGCCGTCAACGTCTGCCGTGCGCACCACAAGGTGGCCGTCCTCACCTCCCCGGGCGCCGGCCCCGCCGAACTCGCCCTGCTCCTTGAAGGGGTTCACCGGACCTTCGTTATCTGCGAGGAACTGGGCACCGCGCGCGAACGCGTCACCGTCCTGACCTCCGACAAGGTCGCCGACCACACCTGGCGCGACCCCAACGTCGTGATCGTCGTCGGCAGCGGCCCCGAGACGTCCGCAGCCGCCTGGATCGGCGGACGCCGGCCCGACGGCCCCCAGGGGGTCCGCGGCTGGGCCCTGCCCGCCGCGGCCTACGGCGCACCCGGCGCACCCCGGAGCCCGGACGGGCGGGGCGAGGGTGGGTCACCCGGTCTGCGCGCCGCCCAACTGGCCCGGCTCGGCCCGCGTACCGGCGACCTCCTCTGGGACATCGGGTCGGGCGGCGGGGCCCTCGCGGTGGAGGCCGCCCGCTTCGGCGCGGCGGTGCTGGCCGTCGACAGCGACCCGGACGCCTGCGCGCGGACGGCGGCGGCGGCCCGCGCCTTCCAGGTGCCCGTCCACGTCGTCCAGGGACGGGCGCCCCACGTACTGGAACGCCTGCCCGAACCGGATGTCGTGCGCATCGGCGGCGGTGGTGTCCCCGTCGTGACCGCGGTCGCCGACCGGCGGCCGGAACGCATCGTCACCCACGCGTCGAACCGGGACGAGGCCGAGGCGCTGGGCGCGGCGCTCGCCGGGAACGGCTACTCCGTCGAGTGCTCACTGCTCCAGTCCGTCGAACTGGACACCTCCGCATGGACCGAACGCGAACGCTCCGTCGTCTTCCTGCTCTCCGCCGTGCGTTCCGACCTCGCCCCCCGGGCTGCCGCGACGGGGCGCGAGGTAGGCTGACCGATTGTTGTACCGCACCCGGCCGTTCGACGGTTCGTTCGTCAATGTCCGGAAAAGGGGAACGTTTTGGTCCGCGATGTGGTACGGCATCACCGGGGGACGCGCAACGTGGCGCAGTCCACAGCGTGCCGTGGCGGAAGTGTTCGCCGCGGCGGCGAACGACCGCGAGAATGTAGACCTCCGCGCGCGTTTCGTGCCGCGCGGCGAGCCCGCTCGTTCTGGTTTGACGAGCACCGGCGTGCCGTGTTTCGGGCACCCCGGCGAAGGGCCGAAGGAGCACTGACGATGGGCGAGGGGTACGCATGACTGACACCGGCCAGATCCCGGGCGAGGGACTGCCGGAGAACGCAGGCATGGTGGAGCAGCCGGGCGTCCCCGCCCCGGACGCCTACACCTTCCTCGAACCCTCCGAGCACACGACCGAGGACGACGACCTCCTCCTGATGCCGGCACCGCAGGGCGCCTGGAGCGAGACGCCGGCGGGCCTGCCCGAGCAGCAGCCGCGTGCGCAGGCCCCGTCCACGCCGCAGGACGCTGCCGGTGGCCACGCCCCCGGCTCCGCGGGCGCCGGCGGCGTACGCGTCGCGGCTCCCGCGCGCTCCTCCGCCGCCCAGGTGCCGGTGGCCGCGCACACCGCCCCTCAGGCCCGGCGCCCCCTGCACCGCGGCCCCGCGACTCCGGAGGCGCCCTCCTACAGCGGGGTGCAGAGCGGCGGTGTGGTGCGATCGCTCGCGGACCGCGGGCCGGCCGGCACGCCGCACAGCCCGATGCCCGCCCGGCACGCGGGACCGGCGACGACCGGACCCGAGTACTACGACATCCCCGCGGACGACGTCTCCGGGCTGCCCGGCCCCCGGCTGGGGGAGGCCCAGCCCCAGGACGCGGCCCCGTGGGGGGCGCAGGCGCCTGACGCGGCGGTCCGGACGGAGCCGGAGGGCACGGTGCAGGCCGAGCCGGAGACCGTGTCCGCACCGGCGCACGCCACGGGACCGGTACCGGCTCCCGACGACGCCGGTGCGGTGTCCGCCGTCGCGTCGGCCGTGCCAGCAGAAACGGTCGTCCCTGAGCCGGTGGCCGGAGCCCCCGAGGAGTCCGACGCGCATCCGGTCGCGCCGGTCGCGGCCGAAGCCCCTGCCGAGAACGTGGCGGACGTGCCGGCCGAGGCGCCCGGCACCCTCAGGGCCGAGGTGCCCGACGTGTCCGAGGAGGCGGCGGCCGCGGACGTCACGGCGGAGCCCGCGACCGGGTTCGTGCCCGTGGCGGCGCCCGTCGCGACCCCGGAAAACGCCACGCCGTCGGCTGTGGCCGACGCGCCCGCGGCACCCGGCGAGCCCGCTCCCGTCGACCCCGCTCCCGCCATCGCCGTTGCCGCCGGGGAGGCGCAGCCCGTGGGGGAGGCCGCTGCGGCGCCGGTGGCCGAGGCCCAGGCCGCCCCGTCCGTGCGGGAGACCGATGCCCCACCGGCGGCCGAGGCGGCTTCGTCCGCCGTCGTCGCGCCGCAGCCCACCGCCGCCGCTGCCGAGCCGTCACCCGCTCCGGAGCCCGCAGCGCCCGAGCCCCAGGAAGTCACCGCTCCCACCGCGGCCATGACCGCGGAGCCCGGGCCGGCGGCTGCCCCCGGGCCCGAGCCGCTCACCGTGCCGGAGACCGTCGCCCAGGCGGAGCCGGTCACGCAGGCCGGACCCGTCCTCGCACCGCAGACCGGCGCCCCGGCGCCTGCGGAGTCGGGAGCGGGCACCGGTGCCGAGAGCCCGGAGAGCACCGAGATCCCGGAGGCCGGCGCCCCGGAGGCCGGCGCCCCGCAGGCCGGCACCCCGCAGGGTGAGACCACGGAGCCTGTGGCGCCGCAGGCCGTCGTGCCCGGGGCCGAGGTGCCGGTGCCCGAGGTGCCCGAGGCCGCGGTGCCGCAGGCCGTCGTAGCCGAAGCCGAAGCGCCGGAGGCAGCAGGGCCGCAGGCCGAGGCGCCTGAGGCAGAAGCGCCTGAAGCCGAGGCGCCTGAGGCCGTCGTGCCCGGGGCCGAGGCGCCCGGGGTCGAGATGCCGGTGCCCCAGGCCCCCGAGGCCGTGGCGCCGCAGGCCCTCGTAGCCGAAGCCGACGCGCCCGAGAGCGTGTCGTCCGAAGCCGCGCTGCCGGTTCCCGAGGCGCCGGAGGTACCTGAGGTGCCCGGGGTGCCCGAGGCCGTGGTGCCGGAGGCCGTGGTGCCGGAGGCCGCACCGCCGGTGCCCGAGGTGCCCGGGACCGGCCCCGTGGTGCCGCAGGCCCTCGCACCCGAGGCCGCCACGCCGGAAGCGCGGGCCCCCGAGGCCGGTGCCCCGCGGGCAGAGGACCCGCGGGCCGG
>NZ_JBEXWB010000248.1:0-9554 GCF_040629645.1 Streptomyces sp. NPDC005899
CCCCAGCGCCGCGGCGGGCAGCACGGCCACCGCGGCCTCGGCGAGGAGCCGCGAGCCGATGCCGCGCAGCGAGCCGCCCCGGGCGCGCAGCAGCGCGAGCTCGCCGTGACGGCGGGCGCCGATCAGCCCGCCGGTCATCAGCAGGACGACGAGGGCGACCGTGCCGATCCCGACCGCGGCGACCGTCACCACGGGGGCGACGGCGGCGCGTGAGGCCGCGTAGGCGTCGAGGATCGAGTCCAGGTGGGTGGTGAGGGTGGCGTTCGGTCCGGCGATGTCCCGCAGCGTCAGCAGTTCGGGGCCGCTCTCCGTGGCGGCCACGGCGGTTCCCAGCCCGGGCGCGTCCACCGAGGTGAGCCCGGCGGCGTCCGGCGCGAGACGCCAGTACAGCTCCGGCTCGCCCGTCGTGGCGAGCAGGGCCGGTGCCGCGTCGGGGGGCAGCAGCAGCGCGGCCGACCAGTAGAGGACGGGGGCCGGCGAGCCGGGGTCCTGGATCAGGGAGGGGGCGCGGAAGAGGGGCTGGATCGCCCAGTAGCCTCTCCCGGGCCGCAGGGGGGTGACGACGCCCGTGATCCGGACGCTCAGGGTCCCGCCGCTCTGCGTGGGCACCGCGATCGTCGAACCCGGCTTCATGTCCAGCTCCGCCGCGGTCTCCTCCGTGACCGCCGCCTCCACCTCCCGCGTCGCGCGGGTCACCTCGCCGTGCACGGCCGGCCAGCGCCCCTCCCGCAGCCGGCTGTGCTCGGGAAGGGCCGACGGGGTGGCGTACGTCAGCCGGGGCGGCATGGCGTCGGGCCGTGGCAGCCACGGTTCAGTCGCGGTGATCGGCTTCGTGGTCTGCACGCCGTACGAGGAGCGCGACGCGTCGGCCCGCAACGGATCGGCGAGGCTGCCGATCAGCGCCCGGTGGGTCCGCGAGAGAGCCTCGTCGCGCATGACCTCCTCGCGGGCCGCGGACGGCTGCCCGAGGGACGGCGGCGGTGACGTCACCTCCAGGACGCTCTGCCCCGGTGCCGCACCCGCCACCTCCTGGCGCAGCGCCTTCGTCCCGTACGCGTCGACGGCGCGCGGGAACGCGGCGGCGAGGAACGCGGTGACGCACACGAGGACCGCGAGCGCGGCGAAGACGCCGGGCGCCGTACGCAGGCGGGTCCGCACCCAGGGAGCGCAGGCGGCGGTGACCTTGTCGGAGTGCATGTCAGTTGTCCCCCTGGTGGCGCAGCGACACCGCCGGATCGGCCCGGCGCAGTGTGGTCGCGGCGACGATGAGCAACGGCAGCGCGGCCACCGAGGCGAGCAGCACGGCGACGTGCCCGGCCGGCAGCAGCACCAGGACGTCCGGCACCGGCCTGGCCGCTTGCCCCGTCAGTACGACCAGCGGCACGACAGCCCTGGTCAGTACGGCTCCGAGGGCGGACCCGATGAGCAGGCCGAGGGCGATCAGCACCCCGTGCTCGGCGGCCAGCATCCGGGCCAGCCGGCGGCGGGAGGCGCCCAGCGCCCGCAGGACGGCGAACTCGGCGGCCCGTTCGCGCCGCGAGCCGACGAGTCCGACGGCGAATCCCACCGCGGACAGCGCCACCGCGGCCACGGCGACCGCCGGCAGCGCGGACCGCGGCCCGGCCCCCAGCGGATCGTCCGTCAGCTCCCGCACCGCCTCGTCGCGCACCCGCACCTGGGCGGGGTCCGTGCCGGGCAGCGCCCGCAGTCCGGCCGCCACCTCCGGCCCGTCCCCGGGCGCGGTGCTCAGCCACCACTCGGTGGGCGCGAGTGTCGCCCCGGGCCGGTGGGAGAGCACCTCGGAGACCGCCCTCAGGTCCAGCAGCAGGCTGCCGCCCGGCAGGGTCCCGGACTCCCGTGTGCTCCCGCTCCCGGCGCCGGTGGTGGGCAGTTCGCGCACCGACCTCACCAGGGTCACGCGGACCGTGTGCCCGGCCAGGGTGACGTCGACCTTCTGACCGGGCCTCGCCCCCGCGTACCTCAGGAACGCGTCGGTCACCACCGCCTTCGGCTCGGGGGCCGCCGGCCGGGCCGCGGTGACCCGCAGGGCGCCCACCGGACCGCCGCCGAAGGACGGCTGCTCGGTCGGGACCGCCCCCGTGCCGTAACGGAAGGCCGGTGCGGAACCCGAACCGCTCACCGCCCGCGGTGTCTCGCCCGGCCGTACGTCACCGCCGTCCGTCACGGTCGTCGTGGCCCGCCACGTCACCCCGCCCGCCGCGGGCACCGGACGGTCACCGCCGCCGGCGGCGCGTGTCCTGATCCCCGTCACCGCGAACAGCCGCTCCTCGGAGCGGCCCACGGGCACGTCACCGTCCACCTCGAAGCCGGTCACGGCCAGTCCACCCGACGGGGACACGGGGAAGGAGACGGTGTGCTCCCGGCCGTCGACGGGGACGGTCCCGGCGCCGACCCGGTAGCCCAGGCCGTACCGGTCCTCCAGCAGGACGCTGACCAGGGGGGCGGAACCGGCGGGAGCCTCGCCGCCGGGCGCCGAGGTGTCACTGATCCGCAGGCCGGCCAGCACCCGCGTGGCGCCCTTCGGCAGGACGATCCCGGCGCGCCCGGCCGTGGCCGGGGCGATCGCGTCGAACAGCGTCCTCGGCGGTGAGCCGGCGAGGTCCTCGCGCATCAGCATCCGCTCCCCGGCGTGCTCGGTGGCCAGGGCGAGCACCTCGGCCGTCCGGCCGCCGGACAGCTCCGTCGACGAGCGGAAGGCCGGTGCGGCGTCCCGGACCCCCGGCAGGTCCGCGTAGGCGGCGGCCGTCGCCGGGTCACCGGCCGGTCCGCCCACCACGCGCACCGAGGCGCCCGACGCGAAGTCCGCCCGGTCGCGTTGCGAGCGGTCCCAGGACGCGCTCTGCCCGATCGCCAGCATGCCCGTCGCCACGGCCAGGACGAGCAGCAGCACCGGTCCCGCGCCGCGCAGCGGGCGCCGGCTGAACTGCCAGCCCGCGAGCGCGGTGGACAGGCCACGCCCGCCGGCCGCACGGCGTTCCGCGAGCCGCGCGGCCGGCGGCAGGAGCCGCAGTGTCAGCACCGTGCCCGCCAGCAGGGCGAGCGCGGGGGCGGCTACCAGCAGCGGGTCGATACCGAGCCGGCCCTCCCGGTCGCCGCTGAGCGCGCCGCCGCCCGGGGCTCCGGTCTGCCGGTCCAGCTGCCAGTACGCCACCCCGGCGACGAGGAGCAGCCCGATGTCCGCGCCGGCGCGCACGGAGGCGGGCAGCGCGGTGGCCCGCCCCCCGCGCCGCCCTCCGGCGCCACCCGTCAGCGCGGGCGCCACCACGGCGAGCGCGCAGGCCAGCGCGACGGCTCCGGCCACCAGCCACACCGTGCCGCCCGCACCCGTTTCGAGCCGCAGCCCGATGCGGGTGAGCCCGCTGCGCTCGGCGAGCAGCCGGGTCGTCGGGCCGGCCAGCAGCGGCGCGACGAGGGCGGCGGGCGCCGCGAGCACCAGTGCCTCGATCGCGGCCAGCGAGATGACGCGGCCCCGGGAGCCGCCCCGTGCCCGGAGCAGTTCGGTCTCGCCACCGCGCTCGCTGCTCAGGAGCCGGGCCACCAGCAGCAGCGTGTATCCGGCGAGCAGGACGAGCTGTACGGCGACGATCATGATCGTCGACCGGGAGACCAGCAGAGCCCGGTCGATCTGGCCGAGGACCGTGGGCAACGAGGTCCGTACGGTGGCCTGGTCACCGAGGACGCCGGAGGCCCGCAGGGCCTTCGGCCCGTCCGTGGACGCCCGGCCCAGATCCCGCGTCCGGCCGGTCGTCAGGGTGCGGAAGTCGGCGGAGGCAAGCCAGGACAGCCGGTCGGACGTGACCCGGCCCGAGCCGAGCACCGCCGGGTCGGTCAGCAGGGGGCCGTAGGTGGTGAAGACGACCTCGCGGACCCCGCGCCCGGCCAGCGGATCCAGCTGCCAGTAGGGGTCGGACAGGTCGGCCGGTTCGTACAGGCCGGTGATCCGCACGCGGAGCGCCGCATCGCCCAGCCGGTCGGTGAGTGTCAGTTGCGCACCGGGCTTCAGCCGCAGGGCGGCCGCAGCCGTGCGGGGCAGCGCCACCTCCACGGGGCCGGACGCCGTCCCCGGGCCCTCGGCGGGCAGCCGGCCGGCGGTGAGCCGGACACGGCTGGGGTCCAGGGAGGCGAAGTGCGTGAGGTCCGGTTCGCCGCGCCGCTCGGAAGGCGCCCGCAGGGTCCGCGGCAGCGCGTAGGGGCCTGAGCTCTCCAGCTTCCGTACGGTGACCGGCAGGCCGTCGAACGTCTCGTCGGCGGCCCGGCGCACGGCGCCGTCGGCCTCCGCGCGCTCGTCGCGGTCCACCTCGGCGGAGACGAGGAGCGAGGCCGGCCGCGCGGACCGGTGGGTGAGCGCGTGCCGCAGGGCGGCGTCGCCTACGGAACCGGAGAAGGCGGTGAGGGCGGCCAGTACGCAGGTGGTGAGCAGCACGGCCAGGAGGGCGGCGGCGAGAAGGAGCCGATGCGCCCGCACCCGCAGAAGGACGAACACCGTCACCTGATCCCCCGAAGCCTCAACCGTCGCACGCCCCCCGACGCTCCGGGGATGCTTTCAGAGGGCACGGGTCCCTGGAAACCTGCGGGGGTCACAGGTGATGCGATCGTGACCGTTATGCGAAGGCGGATCACCGCGTTCCGGGTGGGGCGCGGGCGCACGAGGGGCCGCTCCGCCCCGCCCGACGGTCAGCCGGCGGTGTTGACCATCGAGGCGGCCGCGTAGGTGAGGTAGTCCCACAGCTGCCGCTCGTGCGCCGGGGACAGCCCGAGCTCGTCGAGCGCGACGCGCATGTGGGCGAGCCAGGCGTCGTGGGCGGCCCGGTTCACCTGGAAGGGGGCGTGCCGCATCCGCAGGCGGGGGTGACCCCGCTGGTCGCTGTAGGTGCGGGGCCCGCCCCAGTACTGGATGAGGAAGAGGGCGAACCGCTCCTCGGCCGCCGCCAGGTCCTCCTCCGGGTACATCGGCCGCAGCAGCGGGTCCTCCGCGACACCCTGGTAGAAGCGGTGGACCAGGCGCCGGAAGGTGTCCTCGCCGCCGACCTGCTCGTAGAAGGTCTGCTCCTGAAGCGTGTCGCGCGGAATGTCTGTCACCCGTCCATCGTCGCAGACGCCCCGGCCGAGTACCCGGGTCCTAGGACCCCGGTACCCGGCCGGTGGGCGAGCGGTTCAGTCGCGGCGGACCGTGATCGTCGTCCAGGCTCCGACGTGCACCTGGTCCCCGTCCTGGAGGGGCACCGGCACGTACGGCTGGATCGGGTCCTCGGCGCCGTTGAGGGTGGTGCCGTTCGTCGAGTTCTGGTCGACGACGGCCCAGGTCCCGTCCGGCTGGCGCACCAGCACGGCGTGCTGGTGCGAGACGCCCGGGTCCTCCGGCGGAACGGCCAGATCGATGTCGGGGGACTCGCCGGTGCTGTGCCGGCGGCGGCCGACGGTGATCTGGCTGCCGGTGAGCGCGACGCGCTGCTCCGGGGAGTACGCGGGCAGGTTCAGCCCGGTGGCCTCGGGGCCGCTGCGCTGCATCATCGCCAGGAAGTAGTCGCGGTCCGGTGCGACGACCGCCGTCCAGGTGCCCGGCCCCCGGTCACGGCCCTCGTCCGGCCCCCGGCCCTGGTCCGGGCCGGGGCCCTGCGCGGGACCCTGCCCGGGGAACTGCTGCTGGGCGTGCGGCGCCTGGGGTGCCTGCGGCCCCTGCTGGAAGGCGGCGGGCTGCTGCTGCGAGGGCGGCGGCAGCATCCAGTCGTCCTCCCCTCCCGGCTGCGGAGCGCGCGGCTGCGGCGGGGCGGGCGGTGCGGACTGCTGCTGGAACGAAGGCGGGGGCGGGCCCTGCCGCTGAGGTTCGAACGGCGCCGGCGGAGCCTGCTGCCCCGGCGGGCGCTGCGGATCGAAGGGCGAGGGTGGGCCGCTCTGCTGTCCGGGGTGCCCCGGCTGCCCCTGCTGCTGCCCGGGCCGGCTCTGGGGATCGAACGGCGAGGGCGGTCCGGTCTGCTCCTGCCGCTCGAACGGCGGGTCGAAGGGCGGAGCCTGTCCGGGCTGCCCCTGCCGCTCGAAGGGCGAGGGGGACTGCTGCTGGAAGGAGGGTGGCGGCGGCGGCCCCTGCCGGAAGGCCGACGGCGGGCCGGGACGGCTGCCCTCCTCCGGCGAGAGGGGCTCCGCCGGCCGGTTCATCTGCGAGGGCCGGGAGCCCTGGTACTCGAAGGGGTCACGCTGCTGCTGAGGCGGTGGGCCCTGCTGCGCCTGGAAACCGGGCGGCAGGTTGAGGCCGGGCACCGGGCCGCCCACGCCGCCCTGCGGCGCCAGCGGGGTGTACGAGGTCGCCGTGTTGGTGAGGAAGTTCCACCGGCACTCCTCACAGAACGGCGCCATGGGCTCGCGGGGCGTGCGGCACTGCGGGCAGAGCTCCGCCTGGGCCGTCGGCTCCCCCGGGCCGGAGCCCTGCGGGTAGCCGTAGCCGGGTGCGGGCGGTGGGGGAGGCGGCGGCGGAACAGCGCCCGCGGGGGCGCCCGCCCCGGCCATGCGATGGCCGCAGACCTCGCACCAGTCCTCGGAACCCGACTGGTGTCCGTTCGGGCAGGTCGGCATGTCGGCGCTTCCCCCTCTCCTCGTCCGGCCCGGAGGCCGTCATGCTCGTAGGTGTGCCGTCCGGTGAGCCGGCCGGCCCTCCGTACGGCTGTGTCGTTGTCGTGAGTACCGCTATTTCTTGACGCGAACGGTCTTGGTCGAGCGCGTTTCGAGTGTCATCTCG
Organism: Streptomyces sp. NPDC005899; assembly: GCF_040629645.1. Lineage (NCBI taxonomy): Bacteria > Bacillati > Actinomycetota > Actinomycetes > Kitasatosporales > Streptomycetaceae > Streptomyces > Streptomyces sp. NPDC005899. Next base: position 6,752 of record NZ_JBEXWB010000248.1, read on the forward strand.
TCCGCTTCCGCCACCCTCGCCTTCAGTCGCACAGTACCGGTCGCCGCGTCGACGACGTCGACCACCTTCGAAAGGAGTTTCGCGGTGTCCGCGTTCCCGGAGGCCGAAGCGAGCTGCACCGCACGGCCCAGTTTCGCGGTCGCACCGTCGAAGTCGCCGGATTTGCGCGCTTCCAGCCCCTGCTGGATGACCTGCGCCAGTTCGGCCTGTCCCGTGTAGTGGGCGACCTGCGGGTTGATCGAGGTGGACGCCACCATGTCGTCCGTCCACACCGCGCGCACCAAGCCCTGGGAGAGGGTCTGCGGGGCTCCTCCCGAGCTGCCGGGCAGGATCAGGGAGACGCGGGCCGCCAGCATCTCCTGGCCGATCCCGGCCTCCGGAACCCGTACGCACACGTGGTAGTCCCGGGACTCGTCCCCCCAGGAGCCGGTCGGGTAGTCCCCGGTGCGGGGGCCCGCCTCGGTGCGGCGGCCGGTGAGCTCGGCGACGGCGGGTGCCACCTGCTTGACGAAGACGATCTCGACGCCGACGGGCGTCCAGAGCCGCAGCGCCACGTCCGCGACCTCCTTGCCCATGGCGTTCTCCATCATCCGCGTGAAGTCCGCGGCCAGGCCCGCCGGGTCGGCGACGATGTCGGCCGTGCCCAGCAGCGCCGAGGCGACGGCTGTGACCTCTTTCACCTCCCAGTCGGTGCCGACACCCCGGGCGTCACAGGTGAATCGGCCCGCACAGGCGTCCAGCGCGGCCCGCAGGTCCTCGGGGGACTCGTGCTCGTTGCGCCCGTCGGTGAGGAGGATGCCGTGCCGGATGTCCACGTCGGCCGCCCCGAGCAGCCGGTCGGCGAGCCGCAGCCAGGTGCCGATCGCCGTGCCGCCGCCCGCGCCGAGACGGCGCAGGGCCTCCTTCGCCTGTGCCCTCGTCCGCGCGTCCGCGGTCGCCAGCCGGCCGTTGCCCGGGTACACGTCCTTGGCGACGTGGGTCCCCGCGACCACGGCGAACCGCGTGCCGTCGCGCAGGGTGTCGAGGGCGGCCGCCGTCGCGTCGCGCGCGTTGCGCATCTTCGTCGGCGGGTAGTCCATCGAGCCGGAGCAGTCGACCATGAGGACGACGGCGGCGGCCGGGCCCCCGCCCGGCCGGGGCGCGTCCGCCGGGACCGCGCCGGCCGGCGGCACGCGGCCGGTCGTCCCCCCGCCCGTCGAGGTCACGGTGACGATCGCGTTGACCTCGCGTCCGCCCTCGGGCAGGTAGGCGTTCTGGTAGACCTCGACGGAGAACTGCGGCACGTGGGACTTGGAGAAGTTGGCCATCTGATCGGCTCCTCGAGGCTCCGCGCGCGTCGGGTGACGACAGCGGTGCGGACAGAGTTGTCGGCTGTAGGGGGCGGGTCGTCACTCGTACGATCCGGCGGTCGGTCGTTCGGCCTGGGCGGTCGGTCGTGCGGCGGGGCGGCAGGTCGGTCGTACGGGTCCGTGGGCGGAGGGCGGGCCGGGCGGGGCCCTGCGCGGGGCGCGGTTCAGGCGGTGCCGCAGGCCGATCCTGCCCCTTGCGGCGGCACGGCGAACGGCAGGAGGGCCACTGTTACGTTGTCGTGGCCCCCGCCGTCGAGCGCGTGTCCGAGCAGCGCCCGGGCGGCCCGCAACGGCTGTTCGAAGGCGTCGGCCGGCACGGCCGCCGCCATGTCCGCCGCGGCCTCCGCGTAGTTCCACAGGCCGTCGGTGCAGACCACCACGAGACCCGGCCTGTCCGGCTTGAACGAAGCGGTGTGCGGCTCCAGTTCGTAGGCGTCGGCGCCGAGCCAGCCCGTGATGGCGTGGGCACGCTCGTCGGCGTAGGCCTCCGCCTCGTTCATCAGGCCCGTCGCCACCATTTGCGCGGCCCAGGAGTCGTCCTCCGTGAGGCGGGCGGGCGGCTGGGCGCGGTCCTCGGGAACCCAGTAGACACGGCTGTCGCCGACCCAGCCGACGATCAGCAGACCGCCCGCCGAGACGGCACCGACCAGCGTGCAGGCCGGGGCGTTCTGATGGTGGTGCGGATCGCGCTCCGCCGCCCCACCGGGTTCCCGGGCCAGGGCGTTGACCGCCTCGGACGCGGCCAGGATCGCGTCGTGCATCGCCTGCTGCGGATGTGTGCCGCGCGGCAGCGACTCCATCAGCGCGGCGTTGGCGGCGCTCGCCGCGGCTGCCGACGCCTCGTCGGGGCGTGTCGCCGAGGAGACGCCGTCGCACACGATGGCGACGACCGCCGGTGACCCGTCGGGCAGGGCGGCGGCGGACACCGCGAAGGCGTCCTCGTTGCGGTGGTGGCGCAGGCCCCGGTCGCTGACCGCCGCCACCGAGCCGAGCTCCTCCTCCATGTGGTCGCGTTCACGGGGCTGGGCGTGACCGCAGTTCTCGCAGTAGCCGTCGGGATCCACCTGGCCGGAGCGGCAGGCCACGCAGACCTTGCCGCGGACGGCGGCGCCGGGCACCACGGCGGCGGGCCCGGCGGTCCGGGGGTCCGGGGCGGCCGGCCCGAAGTCGCCCGAGGCGCCGTCCGGGCCACCGGGCACGTCGAGACGGACCGCGGCAGGAGCGGTGGTGGGCAGTGGCCGGCCCCCCGAGTCCGTGCCGGGGAGGTCGGCCGGCCGGTGTGTGGGGGCCGGCCGGTCGGAGCTGTCGACCTCGGGGGCGGCCGGCCACTCCACCGGCCCCGCGCCCCCCCCCCCCCCCCCCGGCCCCGCCCCCCCCCCCCCCGCCCCCCCCCCCCGTCCGGGGCGCCGGACGGCGCGCCGCCGCCCGGCGGCCCGGGGCGCGGGGGCGGCCCC
>NZ_JBEXWB010000249.1:0-9553 GCF_040629645.1 Streptomyces sp. NPDC005899
CTCGTCTTTCATTCTCCTCCTCGCCCCTCCCCGCATCGCCCCGCCCCCCCCCCCCGCTGGGGGCGCCGCGCCGGGGGCCCCCCCCCCCCCCCGCCCCCCGGAGCCGCGGTACTGGTAACCCCCCGCCGCCGAGCAGGCTCAAGCGGGCCATGTCGGTCCACTGGTACGCCTGGGCCATGGTCGCCCCGGTCGTGATCGTGATCGGCGTGATCATCGGCTATCCGCTGGTCCGCGGCATCTACCTGTCGCTGACCGACGCCAATGAGCGCAACGTCGCACGGTCGATCGGTGTCAACGAACTGCCCGCCACGTACGAGTTCGTGGGCGTCGACAACTACGTCGACGCGCTGACGGGCTCCCAGTTCCTCGGCACGCTCGGCTGGACCCTGGTGTGGACGGTCTCCTGCGTGGGCATCACGTTCTGCCTGGGCATGGGCCTCGCCAACATCCTCAACCGCCGTATCGCCGGACGCTCCGCCTACCGCATGGCCCTGATCCTGCCCTGGGCCATCCCCGGCTTCGTCTCGGTGTTCGCCTGGCGCTTCCTCTACAACGAGGACCGCGGGCTGCTCAACAAGATCCTCGGCGGCGCCGGCTTCGACGGCATACCCTGGCTGAACGACCCGACGTGGGCCAAGTTCTCCGTCATCGCCGTCAACGTCTGGCTCGGCGTGCCGTTCATGATGGTCGCCCTGCTCGGCGGGCTCCAGTCGATCCCCTCGGAGCAGTACGAGGCCGCGGAGATGGACGGCGCCACCGCCTGGCAGCGCTTCCGCCACATCACACTTCCCGGACTGCGCCCGGTGTCCACCACGGTGATCCTGCTCTCCACCATCTGGACCTTCAACATGTTCCCGGTGATCTTCCTGCTGACCCGCGGCGGACCCGGAGAGGCCACCCAGATCCTGGTCACCCAGGCGTACAAATTCTCCTTCGAGATCAGCCCGCGCGACTTCGCGCAGTCCTCCACCTGGGGCGTGCTGATCCTCGTACTCCTGATGCTCTTCGCCATGGTGTACCGGCGAGTGCTCCGCACGCAGGGAGACAACTGGTGACCACCGCAACGGCGACCACCGCCCGCCACAGCGCACGCAAGCCCCGGCTGCGCGGCGACCGTTCCCCGGCCGCCTCCGTCGCCCTGCACCTGACCCTGATCATCGCCTCGGTGATCGCGGTCTTCCCGGTGCTGTGGGTCCTGCTGACCTCGCTCAAGCCCGCCAAGTTCGCCACGACGACGGACTTCTTCAAAGAGACGACCTTCGAGAACTACACGAACCTCATCAAGGACACCGAGTTCCTGAGCTGGTTCGGCAACTCGGTGATCGTCGCGGGGCTCTCCACCGTCATCGGCGTCTTCGTCTCCGCCACCACCGGCTACGCCGTCAGCCGCTTCCGCTTCCCCGGCAAGCGCGGGCTGATGTGGACGCTGCTGATCACCCAGATGTTCCCGGTCGCCGTCCTCATCGTGCCGATCTACAACATCATGTCGAGCATCGGCCTCCTCAACCAGCCGGCCGGTCTCGTCATCACCTACCTCACCATCTCGGTGCCGTTCTGCGCCTGGATGATGAAGGGCTTCTTCGACACCATCCCGCACGAGATCGACGAGTCGGGGCAGGTCGACGGCCTCACCCCGTTCGGCACGTTCTGGCGGCTCATCCTGCCGCTCGCCAAGCCCGGCCTCGCCGTCACCGCCTTCTACTCCTTCATCACCGCCTGGGGCGAGGTGGCGTACGCCTCCGCCTTCATGGTCGGTGACGAGAACCTCACGCTCGCCGGCGGACTGCAGAAGTTCGTCAACCAGTACGGAGCCCAGTGGGGCCCGATGACCGCGGCGTCCGTGCTGATCGCGATCCCGGCCGCCCTGGTCTTCCTTTTCGCGCAGAAGCACCTCGTCACCGGCATGTCCGCCGGAGCCGTCAAGGGCTGACGCGCCCGGACCCGCCCGTACGACCGAACGCACCCGTCACGGCGGCGCCAGGACCCCGACCCGGTACCGGCGCCGCCCCCCACCCAGACACCCCAGGGACGACATGACCCAGCACCTCGCTGCCCCCTCCACCGGCACGTCCGACGAAGCCCCGGGCCACCGCACCGGCTGGTGGCAGGACGCGGTGATCTACCAGGTCTATCCGCGCAGCTTCGCCGACGGCAACGGCGACGGCATGGGCGATCTCGCGGGCATCACCGCGCGGCTCCCGTACCTCCGGGACCTCGGTGTCGACGCCGTCTGGCTCAGCCCCTTCTACGCCTCGCCCCAGGCCGACGCCGGCTACGACGTCGCCGACTACCGGGCCATCGACCCCATGTTCGGCACACTGCTGGACGCCGACGAGCTGATCCGCGAGGCGCACGCCCTGGGCCTGCGCATCATCGTCGACCTGGTGCCCAACCACTCCTCCGACCAGCACGAGTGGTTCAAGCGCGCCCTCGCCGAAGGCCCCGGCAGCCCGCTGCGCGAGCGCTACCACTTCCTCCCCGGCAAGGGTGTCGACGGCGAACTCCCGCCCAACGACTGGGAGTCCATCTTCGGCGGACCCGCCTGGACGCGGACGACCGACCCGGACGGCACGCCCGGCGAGTGGTACCTGCACCTCTTCGCGCCCGAGCAGCCCGACTTCAACTGGGAGCACCCGGCCGTCGCTGACGAGTTCCGCTCGATCCTGCGCTTCTGGCTCGACATGGGCGTCGACGGCTTCCGCGTCGACGTCGCCCACGGCCTCGTCAAGGCCGAGGGGCTGCCCGACCTGGGCGCGCACGACCAGCTGAAACTGCTGGGCAACGATGTCATGCCGTTCTTCGACCAGGACGGCGTGCACGAGATCTACCGCAGCTGGCGCACCATCCTCGACGAGTACCCGGGCGAGCGCATCGCCGTCGCCGAGGCGTGGACCCCCACCGTCGAGCGCACCGCCAACTACGTGCGCCCCGACGAGATGCACCAGGCCTTCAACTTCCAGTACCTCACCACGGACTGGAACGCCGGCGAGCTCCGCACCGTCATCGACACCTCGCTCGCCGCGATGCGCCCGGTCGGTGCCCCCGCCACATGGGTGCTCTCCAACCACGACGTGACCCGGCACGCCACCCGCTTCGCCAACCCGCCCGGCCTCGGCACCCAGATCCGCACCGCGGGCGACCGCGAGCTCGGACTGCGCAGGGCCCGTGCGGCGACGCTGCTGATGCTGGCCCTGCCCGGCTCCGCCTACGTCTACCAGGGCGAGGAGCTCGGCCTGCCCGACGTCACCGACCTGCCCGACGAGGCCCGCCAGGACCCGTCCTTCTTCCGCGCCGAGGGCCAGGACGGCTTCCGCGACGGCTGCCGGGTGCCGATCCCGTGGACCCGCGAGGGCAGCTCGTACGGCTTCGGCGACGGCAGCAGCTGGCTGCCGCAGCCCGCCGGCTGGGGCGAGCTCTCCGTGGAGGCGCAGACCGGCACGGACGGCTCCACCCTGGAGCTGTACCGCGCCGCGATCGCCGCCCGCCGCGAGCACCCGGGACTGGGTGCCGGCACGGACGTGGAATGGCTGGCCGCCCCCGAAGGCGTCCTCGCCCTCGGCCGGCCCGGCTTCGTCTGCACCGTCAACACGACCGGCACCCCGGTGCGGATGGCCGTTCCCGGCACCCTGCTGCTCGCCACGGCACCGGTGACCGTCGACGGCGACACGTACGAACTGCCCGCCGACACCACGGTGTGGTGGACGGTGTGACCGTCCCCGCCCCCAGGACCGGACCGGCGCTGCGGCTCTCCGACATCGCCGGTCAGGCCACGGTCAGCGAGGCCACCGTCAGCCGGGTGCTGAACGGGAAGCCGGGCGTCGCGGACACCACGCGTCAGCGGGTGCTCGCGGCGCTCGACATCCTCGGCTACGAACGCCCCGTACGGCTGCGGCAGCGCAGCGCCGGACTGATCGGCCTGGTGACGCCCGAGCTCACCAACCCGATCTTCCCGGCGTTCGCCCAGTCCGTGGAGCAGGTGCTCGCCGGACACGGCTACACGCCCGTCCTGTGCACCCAGCTGCCCGGCGGCGCCACCGAGGACGAGCTGGTCGAACAGCTCGTCGAGCGGGGCGTCGGCGGGATCGTCTTCCTCTCCGGGCTGCACGCCGACACCTCGGCGGACCCGGCGCGCTACGCCGCGCTCAGCGACCGGGGCGTGCCCTTCGTCCTGATCAACGGATACAACGAGCGCATCAGCGCCCCGTTCGTCTCTCCCGACGACCAGGCCGCCGTACGGATGGCCGTCAGCCACCTCGCCGAACTCGGGCACCGCAGGATCGGCCTCGCGATCGGGCCGCAGCGCTACGTGCCCTCCCGGCGCAAGCGCGACGGCTTCGTCGACGCGGCCGTATCGCTGCTGGACATGGACCGCGACGAGGCCGGACTCCTGGTCTGCTCGACGCTGTTCAGCGTCGAGGGCGGCCAGGTCGCGGCCGGCTCCCTCCTGGACCAGGGGTGCACAGGCATCGTCTGCGGCAGTGACCTGATGGCCCTGGGCGTCGTCAGGGCGGCCCGGGGGAGAGGCATGGACGTCCCGCGTGACGTCTCCGTCGTCGGCTTCGACGACTCCCAGCTCATCGCGTTCACCGACCCGCCGCTGACCACGGTGCGCCAGCCGGTCCAGGCGATGGCCGCGGCGGCGGTGGGAGCGCTGCTGGAGGAGATCGGCGGCAGCCCCGTGCAGCGCACGGAGTACGTGTTCCAGCCGGAGCTGGTCGTCCGCGGATCCACCGCGGCGGCACGGGCCGCCTGAACGGGCGGCTGGAGGCGGCGGGCCGGGTCCGGAGGGGGGACCCGGCCCGCCGTGCGGGTGGGGCAGTGGCTCAGTTCCCGGAGGCGTACGCCACGAAGGCTTCCCACGTGGTGGGGCGGAATCCGAGGCGGGGCCCGGACAGGGCCTTGGAGTCGCGGACGTGCACGGCGCCGGGTGCGGTCGCCACCTCGACGCAGTCGGCCTCACTGCTGTTGCTGCTGTAGCTGCTCTTGCACCACTTCAGCTCGGGCACGCCCCCGGCGGGCAGCTCGCTGATCATGTGTCTCCCAGAAGTTGCTCGATGAAGGTCAGTGACTCACGGGGGGTGAGAGCTTGGGCCCGGATCATGCCATACCGCAGCTCAAGGACCTGGAGCTGCTTCGGATCAGAGACGGCCCGACCGTTGAAAGCGCCTTCCGAGCGTCCGAGAGCCGAACCGTCCTTGAATTTCAGCACCTGAGTCTCCCCCTGCATTCCGGCATGCTCTTCACGGTCGATCGGCATGATCTGGATGGCAACGTTCCGCAATTGGCCTATGGTCAGGAGGCGTTCGAGCTGACGGCGTAGAACCATTCTGCCCCCTAGCGGGCGCCGTAGCGTAGCTTCCTCCTGCACGAAGCTGAGTGTGGGAGAGGGAGTCCTCTCGAAGATCGTCTGCCGGGCGACGCGTGCGGCGACCGCTTGCTCGATCTGGCTGGGCTCGTACGGGGGCAGGCGCATCTCGAAGAGCGCCTGCGCATACTCAGCCGTCTGAAGAAGTCCGTGCAGGTTGTGATCCCCGTAAGCCAGGAGCTCGACGGCTTGGGCTTCCAACCTCGCCAGATCCCGCACCTTCTTGGGGTAGCGGGCCTCGGTCAACTCCCTCTTCATCAGAGCGAGCTTGCCGCCCGCGCCCAGCGTCTCGTCCGCTCTGTCCAGGAACTCGGGCCGGGGGATACGCCTCCCGCTCTCCACCTTGTAGACCAGGTCCTCCCCGTACCCGATCGCGGCACCGAACTCGCCGGCCCGCATGCCCGCGGCCTCGCGCCACGCCTTGATCTGGCGCCCCACGGAGGCGACCAGCGCCGCCCCCGGCTCGTCATCCGGGTCGACCTCCCAGCCGGGCTCGTCCGCCCCGCTGCTCCCGTGGGCCGTGCCGGCCTCGTCCACGCTCATCCGTGCCCCGCTCTCGACGCGTCTGCCGTTCCCGAACCAACCTTCGGCGTCCCCGGCGAGTCACCCCGGACAACCGGGACAGCACCGGACAAGGACTGGACAATGACCGTACGTAGTCGGCTTGTCGCTCTTCACGGTAGGCGGACCGGGTCAGGCTGAGCGGCGTGACCCGAGAAATCACCCGCATCGAATCCTCCGCTCCCACCCGGCAGTTCACCGTGCTGCTGTCTCCCACCCGCCGGGGCGCCAGACTCGCCCGTCTGCTGACCACGGCACACCTCGGCGACTGGGGCCTGCCCACGGGGACGGCCGCGCACATCGTGGCCGAGCTGGCCACCAACGCGGCCGTGCACGGCCGCGTACCCGGCCGGGACTTCAGGCTGGGGCTCACGGTCCACCGCGACGCGCTCCTGCGGATCGAGGTGACCGACACCCGGGGCGACTGCCTTCCTCCGGGGCCCGGAGCCCTCGATCCGCCCAGTGGCGACGCGGAGTCGGGGCGCGGTCTGCTGATCGTCGAAGCTCTCGCGGACCGCTGGGGCGTCGTCGTGGGCCCTGCCCCGCGCAAGACGGTCTGGGCCGAACTCGACTTCGGACGGTGACCGGCGCAGCCGGGTCGCGGGAGCCCGCGACCCGGTGAGCCGTGACGCGGCGGCCCACGATGCGAAAGCCTGGAAGGGCTCGGGCGCGCGGAGTCCGCTGTGCCGCTCAGGCCAGCAGCGCGGCGGCCTGGTCGCGCGCCTCGCGGAGCCAGGACGCACGGGTCTCGTCGGAGGAGTCGGTGACCGTCCGGAACACGGTCCGGCGTACGTCGGTGACTCCGACGTACGGCAGGACGCAAGCCGACCAGATGCTGTTCAGCGGATCCCCGAACTCGCTCGTCTCCCGGTCCGCCGGAGTGTCCGAGGTGTTCAGGACCAGGGCCCGGCCGGCTTTGAGCAGCCCTTGGGGCTCCCCGTCCGACGTGCCCAGCTTGTAGGCGACGCCGGGTACGAGCACCCGCTGCACCCACCCCGTCAGTACGGCGGGCGGCATGCCCCACCAGTTCGGGTGGACGAAGACCAGGGCGTCCAGGGTGGCCACCTCCGCCCGGTGCGCGGCCAGTTGGGCGTCGGGAGCGCCCGTGGCAGGCCGGACCGTCTCCGTCTCGTCGGCGGTCAGCCCGGGGGCGAATCCCTCCGCGCAGAGGTCGTGCGCGATCACGTCACCACCCCGGTCGCGCAACTCCCGCACCACGGCGTCGAACACCGCGTGGTTGAAGCTGCCGGGCCGTGGGTGTGCCAGGTAGACCCCGATACGCGCCATGCCGTTCCCCCCAGGGATTCGTAGCCGTCACCGCCGGGGCGTGCGTGCCCCGTCCGGACGCCCATCATGACCGGTGCCGGGCCGCTGCGAGGAAGGGGAAGGCGGTGCGGAGGAGCAGGCGCGGCGACGGACGGGCCGGTCCCGCACGGGAGAGGTCCGGACGTCGGCCCAGGGTGGGCCGGCGGGGAAGCGACGTCCGGACCTCTCCGCGCCGTGACCGGCCCGGCCGGCCGGGCGCGTGGGGCCCGGCGTACCGGCCCCCCGGCCGGCCGGACCGGAGTCGGGAAGAACTTAACAGCCCCGCAATAAGTTGCGTAAGTCCTTGCAGGGAGAGATTTCCGAGATTTCGTGGAGATGAGCGGGATGTGAGCGCGTGATGTCAGGGGGGTTGACCGGGGCAGGTCAGGCTCGTACGGTCTGCTGCACCCCAGGTTTTGCAGTCTTGCTGCAAGAACCTTCAGGAGCCTTGACGGCACGGCGCGTTGCCCGGTGAGGCTGCTCCGCCATCCCCCGCACTTCCCCCACCGCAGGAGGAACGTCATGGCACGCAGACCGCTGTCTGCCTCACTCGCCCTCGTCACGGGCGCCGCCGTCCTGGCCGTCCCCACAGGACTCGGCGCCACCGGCACGGCCCAGGCCGCACCGCCCGGTGCCAAGGACGTCACCGCGGTGATGTTCGAGTGGAAGTTCGCGTCCGTCGCCAAGGCCTGCACCGACAGCCTCGGGCCCGCCGGCTACGGCTTCGTCCAGGTCTCGCCACCCCAGGAGCACATCCAGGGCGGCCAGTGGTGGACGTCCTACCAGCCCGTCAGTTACAGGATCGCCGGACGGCTCGGTGACCGTGCGGCCTTCGCGAACATGGTCAGCACCTGCCACGGGGCGGGTGTGAAGGTCGTCGCCGACTCGGTGATCAACCACATGTCCGCCGGTTCGGGCACCGGCACGGGCGGCTCTCCGTACACCAAGTACGACTACCCGGGCACCTACTCCGCCGGCGACATGAACGACTGCCAGGCGCAGATCAGCAACTACGGCGACCGGGCCAACGTCCAGAACTGCGAACTGGTCGGCCTCGCCGACCTGGACACCGGCGAGGAGTACGTACGCGGCCGCATCGCCGGGTACCTCAACGACCTGCTGTCCCTCGGCGTCGACGGCTTCCGCATCGACGGGGCCAAGCACATACCGGCCGCCGACCTGGTCAACATCAAGTCGCGGCTCAGCAACCCGGGCGTGTACTGGAAGCACGAGGCCATCTACGGGGCCGGCGAAGCCGTCTCTCCCAGCGAATACCTCGGCAGCGGTGACGTGCAGGAGTTCCGCTACGGCCGCAGCCTCAAGCAGGTCTTCAAGAACGAGAACCTCGCCAACCTGAAGAACTTCGGCGAGGGCTGGGGCTTCATGGAGTCGGGCCGATCGGCGGTCTTCGTCGACAACCACGACACCGAACGCGGCGGCGACACCCTGAACTACAAGGACGGCGCCGACTACACCCTGGCGAGCGTCTTCATGCTCGCCCACCCCTACGGCTCCCCGGACGTCCACTCCGGCTACGAGTGGTCCGACAAGGACGCCGGCCCGCCGAGCGGCGGCCAGGTCGACGCCTGCTTCAGCAACGGGTGGAAGTGCCAGCACGCGTGGAAGGAGATCTCCTCCATGGTCGGCTTCCGCAACGCCACCCGCGGCCAGGCCGTCTCCAACTGGTGGGACGACGGCGGCGACCGGATCGCCTTCGGCCGGGGGACCAAGGGCTACGTCGCCCTCAACCACGAGGGCTCCGCGCTGACCCGTACGTTCCAGACGTCCCTGCCCGCCGGTGACTACTGCGACGTCCAGTCCGGCAAGGGCGTCACCGTCAACGGCTCCGGGCAGTTCACCGCCACCCTCGGCGCGAACACGGCCCTCGCCCTCCACGTGGGCGCCCGCACCTGCACCGGAGGCGGCGGTACCACCCCCGACCCGGACCCCGGGACGGGGCAGTCGGGCGCCTCCTTCGGCGTCAACGCCACCACCGCCATGGGCCAGAACGTCTACGTCACCGGCGACCAGGCCGCACTCGGCAACTGGAACCCCGGCAGCGCCCTGAAGCTCGACCCGGCGGCCTACCCCGTCTGGAAGCTCGACGTCGGCCTGCCCGCCGGGACGACGTTCGCCTACAAGTACCTCCGCAAGGACGCGAGCGGCAACGTCACCTGGGAGAGCGGTGCCAACCGCACCGCCACCGTGCCGGCCTCCGGCAAGGTGGCGCTGACCGCAGACGTCTGGCGCGGCTGACCCGCACCCGTGGCGGGGGGGGGGGACGGGAGGGTTTGGGGCCCGGGCCGCAAGCAGGAAAAAGGC
>NZ_JBEXWB010000250.1:0-9508 GCF_040629645.1 Streptomyces sp. NPDC005899
CCGGCGGCCCCGGGCGCCCGGGGGCGCCGCCCCGGGCGGCCCCCCCGGCTGGAGGAGGCGCAGCCGGGCCGCCGCGTAGCCGCTGGGTCCCGAGTCCTCTGCTTCGGTGGTCACTTCGGTGCTCGTCACCCAGTTGCCTTTCCGTCTGCTCGGTCCGCCCCGTGGCCGGGGCGGACCCGTCGGTCAGAGTGCGTCGGGCCCGCGTTCGCCGGTCCGTACGCGGACGGCGGTCTCGACCGGGACGCTCCAGACCTTCCCGTCACCGATCTTGCCGGTCCGGGCCGCCTTGACGACGACCTCGACGAGCTGTTCGGCGTCCTCGTCCTCGACGAGGACCTCGATGCGGATCTTGGGTACGAGGTCGACGGTGTACTCGGCTCCCCGGTAGACCTCGGTGTGGCCGCGCTGGCGCCCGTAGCCGCTGGCCTCCGTGACCGTGAGGCCCTGGACGCCGAAGGCCTGGAGTGCCTCCTTGATCTCGTCCAGCCTGTGCGGCTTCACGACTGCGGTGATGAGCTTCATGCGTCCACCTTCTTGTTCGTCGGGGCGGCCGTCGTACCGGGCGCCGGCGCCGTGGTGCGGGGGGCCGAGCCGCCGCCCGCGCCGCTGAAGTCGTATGCGGTCTCCGCGTGCTCGACCTGGTCGATGCCGGAGACCTCGTCGTCCTCGCTGACCCGCATCCCGATCGTCCTGTCGAGGAGGAAGGCGAGAACCGCGGAGACGACGAGAGAGTACGCGAGGACCGCGAGGACTCCGACGGCCTGCTTGCCGAGCTGGTCGAGGCCGCCGCCGTAGAAGAGGCCCTTGGCGTCGGACTGGACGCCTCCGGTGGCGAAGAAGCCGACGAGGAGGGAGCCGAGGATGCCGCCGACGAGGTGGACGCCGACGACGTCGAGGGAGTCGTCGTAGCCGAACCGGTACTTCAGGCCGACGGCCATGGCGCACAGGACACCGGCGACGACTCCGATGGCGATGGCACCGAGCGGGCTGACCGCACCGCCCGCCGGGGTGATGGCGACGAGCCCGGCGACGGCTCCGGAGGCGGCGCCCAGCGTGGTGAAGGAGCCGTGGCGGACCTTCTCGTACGCGAGCCAGCCCAGGACGGCCGCACCGGTGGCGACCTGGGTGTTGACGAACATGACCGCGCCGACACCGTCGTCGTTGCCCAGCCACGAGCCCGCGTTGAAGCCGAACCAGCCGAACCACAGGAGCGCGGCCCCGAGCATGACGAGCGGCAGGCTGTGCGGCCGCATCGGGTCCTTCTTGAAGCCGACCCGCTTGCCGATGACGAGGATCACACCGAGCGCCGCGGCACCGGCGTTGATGTGGACCGCCGTTCCCCCCGCGAAGTCGATGACACCGAGCTCGAAGAGCCACCCGCCGGCGCCCCACACCCAGTGCGCGACCGGGAAGTAGACGAGCGTGACCCACAGGGTGATGAAGAGGGCCCAGGAGGTGAACTTGACCCGGTCGGCCAGGGCACCGCTGATGAGGGCCGGGGTGAGCACGGCGAACATCAGCTGGAAGACCGCGAAGACGTAGACGGGGATGGTGTAACCGTCCCACAGCTCGGTGACGCCGATGCCGCTGAGACCGACGAAGTCCGAGCTCCAGCCGATGACGGAGCCGACGTCGCCGCCGAAGGCGAGGCTGAACCCGTAGAGCACCCACAGGACCGTGACGATCCCGAGGCTGATGAAGCTCATCATCAGCATGTTCAGGGTGCTCTTGACGCGGACCATGCCTCCGTAGAAGAAGGCCAGGCCGGGGGTCATGAGCATCACCAGAGCGGTGCAGATGAGCATGAACCCTGTGTTGGCGGCAGACAGCTCCGGAGCGTCTGCGGCAAGCGTCGTGATGCCTGGGGGCATCGGCGTCTCCTCGTCGTCGGTGCGGCCACGTGCGGGGGTGCGGGACCACGGTGAAAAGGTGCGGGCCGGTTATGCGCCATGAGATTCGCGCAGCGCGGTTTCCACGGATGCCGCACGATGTTTCACCGCAGTGACGAAGGGACCGGGCGTGTTACGTCCGAATGAACCGCGGATGGCGGCCCCGGTGCACTGCCCGGCACGCCGTCCGCGCCGCATACGGCGCGGCGGACGGCCCGCCGCGGGGGCCGGGACGGGAACCGGCCACGGCGGTCGTCCGCTGACCTGGCGATGGGGGAGCCGGGTCGGATGTACGGGGACGAGCGCCGTGGCCGGTGGCCGGTGGCCCGGTCAGACCGCTTCGGCGGTCTCCGGGAGCTGTTCGGTGAGCAGGTCGGTGAGCCGGGCCACTTCGGGGATGTCGCCGAAGTCCCGCGCGGCCGTGTCGACGGTCTTGCGGAGCCGGGTGTTGACCCGCTCGGACCTGACCCTCTTGGCGATCCTCAGGGCCTGGGTGGCCAGCACCGTCGACTGTTCCGGCTCGCGCTTGAGGAGATGCACGGTGGCCATGCCGATCAGGTTGAGGGCGTACGACCGCTGGTGCTCGTCGTCCTCCCCGAAGAGCTCCACGGCGCGGGCCATGACGGGTTCGGCGAGCGAGGCGTACGTGGGGCTGCGGCCCGACACGTAGGCGAGGTCCCGGTAGGAGTGGGCGTTCTCGCCGTGGAGTTCGGCGTCGGAGAAGAAGCGGATCCAGTCGGGCTCGGCCTCGTCGTCGAGGACGGCGTCGGCGAAGGTGTCCTCGGCCATCCGCACGGCCCGCTTGCACTTGCCGGGCTGGCCCATGTTGGCGTACGCCCGGGCCTCCATCGCATACAGCATGGCCTGGGTGCGCCCGGTGGCGCAGTCACGGCTTCCGTACTGCGCCAGGTGGATGAGCTCGAGAGCGTCGTCGGGTCGCCCGAGGTGAATCATCTGGCGGCTCATGCTCGACAGGATGTAGGAGCCCAGCGGCTTGTCGCCGGCCTCCTTGGCGGCGTGCAGGGCGAGCACGAAGTACTTCTGTGCGGTGGGCTGGAGGCCGACGTCGTAGCTCATCCAGCCGGCGAGCTCCGCCAGCTCGGCCGCGCAGCGGAAGAGGCGCCTGGAGGTCGCTTCGGGCTGCGGCTCCTGGAGGAGGTCGGTGACCTCGTGGAGCTGGCCGACCACGGCCTTGCGGCGGAGTCCTCCGCCGCACTGGGCGTCCCACTGGCGGAACATCGCCGTGGTGGACTCCAGCAGGTCGAGCTCCGGCGGGGAGAGGCGCGAGGGGCGGGTGTCGGTGGGGCTCTGCCCAGGCCCGGGGTGCGGCGAGGGAGGGACGGGCACGAGCCAGCGCTGCATCGGCTCGATGAGGGTGGGCCCCGCCGCCAGGGCCAGGGAGCTGCCGAGGAAGCCGCGCCGGGCCAACATCAGGTCGCTGCGGGAGAACTCGCTGAGCAGGGCGACGGTCTGCGGGCCCGCCCAGGGCAGGTCGACGCCGGCGACCGAGGGTGACCGGTGGGCGGAGCGCAGGCCGAGGTCCTCCACGGCGACCACGGCGCCGAACCGCTCGGAGAACAGCTCGGAGAGGATGCGCGGGATCGGTTCGCGCGGCTGTTCGCCGTCGAGCCAGCGACGCACGCGGGAGGTGTCGGTGCTGATGTGGTGGGCGCCCATCTGGCGCGCCCGCCGGTTCACCTGGCGGGCGAGCTCACCCTTGGACCAGCCGCTGCGGACGAACCAGGATCCTAACTGCGCGTTGGCGCGCTTTCCGGCATTCGTCTCGTCTGCGCCGCTGCCACCCACTGGAACGCCCCCATCCCGCCGGAACCTGTCACGCGAGCCTCTGCCGGAGTGTTGTGCACCGGTGCAGTCTGCACGGCCGCCGCCATCGTCGAACAGTAGACCGACTTGCCGGCGGCATACTCACGAGCGCACATGCAATTGCAGGCTCGAGTACCGACAGTAACCCCTCGATCACCCCGTCGGCGAGGTCGGTGACAGAAACGCCACCATTCGCCACCCCTTCGGATGAACCCGGGGCTCCGTGCCCACGCTTCACTTGACAGAGCGCGATCAGCGGCGAGCGGAGTGAGGCATTCAGGGGCGCGTTCGGGCAGCGCGCGCTCCCGGAGGAGCGCGCCGGTGTCGTCGGATCACCCGCGGCGGAGGACCTCGAGGACTCCGGGTCGTAACCACCGGTGAGTCGGACCCGTTGGAGGGGGCATGGGCTTCACGATCGGCGGCATCCGCGAGATGCGACCGGGCTCACGGCGCCGCGGCCGTGCGGCCGGCGCGACGACGGTGGCCGAGTACACGGGACTGCGGGGCTGGGCGGTGGCGCCGGGTGCCCGGGCCGCCTCCGGCGCCTGCTCGTGCGGTGACGCCGCCTGGCCCGCCCCGGGCGCGCATCCGCTGCGCTTCGCCCCCGAGGTCCCGGCGGGCGCGTCCCTGGAGGCCGCCGCGGCCGCCTGGGCCCGGGTGCCCGGCGCCGCGATCCTGCTGCCCGTGGGCCGCGCCTTCGACGTGCTCGACGTCGCCGAGGCCGCCGGCCGACGCGCCCTGGCGCGGATGGAGCGGATGGGGCTGCCACTGGGGCCGGTGACGGTGACGCCGACCGGCCGGACCCAGTTCTTCGTCGCCCCCGGGGCCGCCGCCGGGCTCCCCGGGCTGCTGTACCGGATGGGCTGGGACGGCGCGGCCCTGGACCTTCGGGCCCTGGGCCCGGGTTCCTACGTCACGGCGCCCCCGTCCGACCTGGCCGGCCTCGGTCCTGTCCGCTGGCTCCGCGCGCCGGTGCCGGACACGGCGGCCGCTCCCCCGCAGGCACGGCTGCTGCTCGGCACCCTGGCGTACATATGCCACCGCTGGTGACGGCGTGAGGGCGGTGAGCCTCCCGGTTCCGGGAGGCTCACCGCCCTTCGGGCACCACGGGAAGGACGCGCGTCAGTCGCCGATCAGCGCGTCGACGAACGCCCCCGGCTCGAACGGGGCCAGGTCGTCCGGCCCCTCACCGAGGCCGATGAGCTTCACCGGCACGCCGAGCTCCCGCTGGACGGCGATGACGATGCCGCCCTTCGCGGTGCCGTCCAGCTTGGTGAGGACGATGCCGCTGATGTCGACGACCTCGGCGAACACCCGCGCCTGCACCAGGCCGTTCTGGCCGGTCGTGGCGTCCAGGACGAGGAGGATCTCGTCGAGCGGCCCGTGCTTCTCCACGACCCGCTTCACCTTGCCGAGCTCGTCCATCAAGCCGGTCTTGGTGTGCAGCCGGCCCGCCGTGTCGATGAGCACGACGTCGGCGCCCTCGGCGATGCCCTCCTTGACCGCGTCGAAGGCGATCGACGCGGGGTCGCCGCCCTCGGGCCCGCGGACCGTGCGGGCGCCCACGCGCTCACCCCACGTCTGGAGCTGGTCGGCCGCGGCGGCACGGAAGGTGTCGGCGGCGCCGAGCACCACGCTCCGGCCGTCCGCGACGAGCACCCGGGCGAGCTTGCCCGTGGTGGTGGTCTTGCCGGTGCCGTTGACCCCGACGACCATCACGACGCCGGGCGTCTCCGCGCCGCCCTCCGTCCTGACCGTGCGGTCGAAGTCGGGGCCCAGCAGGGTGATGAGCTCCTCGCGCAGCAGCGCGCGCAGCCCTTCGGGAGTGCGCGTGCCGAGGACGCGGACCCGCTCGCGGAGCCGCTCCACGAGTTCCTGGGTGGGTGCGACGCCGACGTCGGCGGTGAGAAGCGTGTCCTCGATCTCCTCCCAGGTGTCCTCGTCGAGGTTGTCGCGCGACAGGAGCGTCAGCAGCCCCTTGCCGAGGGAGTTCTGCGAACGGGCGAGCCGGGCGCGCAGGCGTACCAGGCGGCCCGCGGTGGGCTCGGGCACGTCGAGCGCGGGGGCCTCCGGCTCGATGACCACCGGGGCTTCCCCGACGGGAACCTCGGTGCCGGGGAGACCGACCTCCTCGATGGTGCGCCGCGCTTCGTCGCGCGGCGCCTCGGGTTCCTCGCCGACGCGGGGTTCGGCGGGAGGAGTGATGGTCGGCGTGCTCGACGGCGCCGAGGGCGGCAGCTGCTTCTTCTTGCGGCTGCTGACCACGAGCCCGCTGATCAGGCCGACAGCGACCAGGGCGATGACTACAGCAAGGATGACGATTTCCATAACGCGTCCAGTATCGGCCACCGCCGCGCTCCCGGGGCGGTCGTGGAGGGACGGGAGGCGGACGGCGATGGCGTTATGCACCGTTTGGAGGTAAAGGCGCCCCGTTGCTCACGGGAGGACGGCCGGCCTGCCCCCGCGCCGGTTCCGGTTCCGGGTGCGGGCCCGCACCCACCCCACCCTTCCGCCTCCGTCACGAGTTCGCTCGCCCCCGCCCCGTGGCCTCCCGGCTACCACCGGCCCGCGTCCCGCGCCGTGCGACGGGACAGCACACCGCCCCGGTCCGGCATGGGCCGGGCCGGGGCAGTGGCCGGTGACGAGGAGAGGGGCAGCGGGGATCAGCCCATCTCCTCCAGCGCCTTGCCCTTGGTCTCCTTCACGAACTTGAGCACGAAGGGGATCGAGAGCACGGCGAAGCAGGTGTAGATGATGTAGGTGCCCGACAGGTTCCAGTCGGCCAGGCTCGGGAAGCTCGCGGTGATCGCCCAGTTGGCGATCCACTGCGCCGAGGCGGCGACACCGAGGGCGGCCGCGCGGATCCGGTTCGGGAACATCTCGCCGAGGAAGACCCAGACGACCACGCCCCACGACAGGGCGAAGAAGAGCACGAAGACGTGGGCGGCGATCAGGGCGACGGTCCCCTGGGCGGACGGCAGCTTGCCGTCGACCAGGTCCGCGGAGAAGGCCCAGGCCTCGAAGGCCAGCGCCACGGCCATACCCGCCGAGCCGATGAGCGCGAGCGGCCTGCGGCCCACGCGGTCGACCAGGACCATGGCGATCACGGTGCCGATGATGTTGATGATCGACGTGGTGAACGAGTAGAAGAACGAGCCGGACGGGTCGATACCGACCGACTGCCACAGCGTCGCCGAGTAGTAGAAGGCGACGTTGATGCCGACGAGCTGCTGGAAGACCGACAGGCCGATACCGACCCAGACGATCGGCAGGAACCCGAAGCGGCTCCCGAGCAGGTCGCTGAACTTCGACTTGTGCTCACGGCGCATGGCCGTCTCGATCTCGTTCACGCGCGCGTCGAGGTCGACGTTCTTGCCCTCGACCTCTTCGAGGATCTTCCGGGCCCGGTCCCTCTTCCCGACGGAGATCAGGAAGCGCGGCGACTCGGGGATCGCGAACGACAGGAGGCCGTACAGGATGGCGGGGACGACCATCACGCCGAGCATCCACTGCCAGGCCTCGAAGCCCGCGATGTCGCCGCGCTGGTCGCCGTCGGCGATCTGGAGGATGCCGTAGTTGACCAGCTGCGAGATCGCGATACCGACGACGATCGCTGCCTGCTGGAAGGAGCCGAGGCGGCCGCGGTAGGCGGGCGGCGAGACCTCGGCGATGTAGGCCGGGCCGATGACGGAGGCCATGCCGATGGCGAAGCCGCCGATGACCCGCCACATGGCGAGGTCCCACAGGGCGAACGGCAGCGCGGATCCGACGGCACTGATCGTGAACAGCACCGAGGCGATCTGCATGCAGCGGATGCGGCCGATCCGGTCGGCGATGCGTCCCGCGGTGGCCGCGCCGATCGCACAGCCGATCAGGGCGATGGCGATGACCTGCGCCAGCGTCCCCGACCCGATGTCGTAGCGGTCGCGGATGGCCTCGACGGCGCCGTTGATCACGGAGCTGTCGTAGCCGAAGAGGAAGCCGCCCATCGCTGCGGCTGCCGTGATGAAGATGACATGGCCGAGATGGTCCGGGTGGGCCTCTCTGGCCCCGGACTCCGGTCCGCGCGCTGTGCTGGTCACATGAATCTCCTGGTACCTGGCCGCAACGTCAGGCGTGGGGGGTGAGCCCTCCCAGTGGCGCACAACTTCGAGTCGAACACCACTTGAAGGCAAAAACAACATTGCAGAGAGTATGCCTTCAAGTTTCGAAGTCAAGACCGGGGTGGAGCCCGCTGGGTTTCCCACGCGTACCCCGAAGATCACGGAAGGCGCATTGAAGGCTTGTAGATTTGGTGAAGACGGTGTGAGCGCGCCCGGATGCAGGGCGCCTCAGCGCAGCCGCTGGCTGATCACCTTCGAGACGCCGTCCCCCTGCATGGAGACGCCGTAGAGCGCGTCGGCGACCTCCATCGTCCGCTTCTGATGGGTGATCACGATGAGCTGGGAGCTCTCCTGGAGCTCCTCCATGATCCGGATCAGACGTTGCAGGTTGGTGTCGTCGAGCGCCGCTTCGACCTCGTCCATGACGTAGAAGGGGCTCGGCCTCGCCTTGAAGATGGAGACGAGGAGGGCAACGGCCGTAAGGGATCTCTCGCCGCCCGACAGGAGCGAGAGCCGCTTGACCTTCTTCCCCGGCGGCCGGGCCTCGACGTCCAGACCGGTCGTCAGCATGTCGTCCGGATCGGTGAGGACGAGACGGCCCTCGCCGCCGGGGAACAGCCGGGAGAAGACGCCTTCGAACTCGCGGGCGGTGTCCCGGAACGCCTCGGTGAACACCTGCTCCACCCGCTCGTCGACCTCCTTGATCACCTGTAGGAGATCGGCCCGGGTCTTCTTCAGGTCTTCAAGCTGCTCCGACAGGAACTGGTGCCGCTCCTCCAGGGCCGAGAACTCCTCCAGGGCGAGCGGATTCACCTTCCCGAGTTGCTGGTACGCCCGTTCGGCCGCCTTCAGCCGCTTCTCCTGCTCGGCCCTGACGAACGGCGCCGGCTGGTTGCGGGGGTGCTCCGGATCCTCCGGCAGCTCCTCCCCCTCCGCCGCGGGCGACGGCGGCACCGGCCGGCCGGGGCCGTATTCGGTGACCAGGCCGGCCGGCTCCACACCGAACTCCTCAAGCGCCTTCGTCTCCAGCTGTTCCATCCGCAGCCGCTTCTCCGCCCCGAGCACCTCGCCCCGGTGCACCGAGTCGGTCAGCCGGTCGAGCTCGCCCTTGAGGTCGCGGCCCCGGGCGCGCTCGGCGGCCAGCTCCCGCTCGCGTCCGGCCTTGGCCGCCTCCGCCGCGGTCCGCTCCTGCTGCGCCCGCACGACGGACACCTCGACGTGCGCGAGGAGCTGACGGGCACCCGAGGCCACCGCCGTGGCGACCTCCGCCTCGTGCCGCAGCCGGGCGCGGCGCCGCTCCGCGCGGGCCCGGGCCTCACGCTCGGCCCTGGCACCGCGGTCCAGGGCGTCGGCCCGTCCGGCGAGGCCCTTGACCCGCTCCTCGTGGGTACGGACCTGGAGGCGGGCCTCCATCTCCGTCTGGCGCGCGTTGGCCCCGTCGGCGGCCAGCCGGTCCCGCACGGAGGTGTCCGGCTCCTGCTCGACCGGCGTCTCCCGGGCGACCAGCAGCCGTTCCGCCAGCTCCTCGGCCTCCTCCGTGGCCCGTTCGAGCGCTTCCTGTGCCCTGGCCGCCGACGCGGCCGTCCGCTCGGCCTCCCCCGCGGCGCCGCGGGCCTGCCCGGCCAGCCTGCCGAGCTGCTGGGCGACCCCGGACTTCTCCCGGTCGGCGGCCCGCCGCCGCTCGCCCAGCTC
>NZ_JBEXWB010000251.1:0-9503 GCF_040629645.1 Streptomyces sp. NPDC005899
GGCAGCGCGCCCGGCCCGCGGGCCGCCCGGGCCCGCACACCGGCGGGCCTCCGGAAGCCGGCGTCCGGGGCCCGGCGGCCGGTACCGGACCGAGCGTCATCGGTGAGGCCCCCGGGGCTCCCGTTGCGTACAGGCATGTCCGGATCGGATCGAACATGGTCTCGCACATGGCCGGAACCTGTGGACCGGAGCGCCGTGTTCCAGGTACAAGCGCTGTAAGGACACACTCCCCCACGCGCAGAAGGAGTCGGTCATGTCCTCACCCATGTCCGCGAGCAACTTCCTCAAGGCCCTGAAGAACGAAGGGCTCACCGTCGTCCAGGTGGGCGACTGGCGTACCCACAACCGCAACCACAAGGGACCGTGGGGGCCTGTGCACGGCGTGATGCTCCACCACACCGTCACCGAGGGCGCCGCCCGCACCGTCGACATCTGCCGGGACGGATACGCGGGCCTTCCCGGTCCGCTGTGCCACGGCGTCATCACCAAGGACGGCAGGGTCCACCTGGTCGGCTACGGCCGCGCCAACCACGCCGGACTCGGTGACGACGACGTCCTGCGGGCCGTCATCGGCGAGAAGCGGCTGCCCTCGGACAACGAGGCCAACACGGACGGCAACCGGCACTTCTACGGATTCGAGTGCGAGAACCTGGGCGACGGGGACGACCCCTGGCCCGCCGTCCAGCTGGAGGCCGTCGAGAAGGCCGCGGCCGCTGTCTGCCGGTTCCACCACTGGGACGCCCCCTCGGTCATCGGGCACCGGGAGTGGCAGCCCGGCAAGGTCGATCCGCGCGGCTTCTCGATGACCGGCATGCGCAGCCGGATCCACGACCGCCTCAAGTAGCACCGCGGTGGCCCGCGCCGCCCCAAGCCGACCACAATGAGGCCATGCACCGCGAAGCACCCGATCTCTCCCGGCTGCAGCCGGTCATCCCCTCCCCCCTGCAGCCGGCCGAGGACGAGCGTTTCGCCCGCCGCGGCCTGACCCTGCTGCTCAAGCGCGACGACCTGATACATCCGGATCTGCCGGGGAACAAGTGGCGCAAGCTCGCCCCGAACCTGCGGGCCGCCTCCGGCCGGACCGTGCTGACCTTCGGCGGGGCCTACTCCAACCACCTGCGCGCCACGGCCGCCGCCGGGCGGCTGCTCGGCTTCCCCACCGTCGGTGTCGTGCGCGGCGACGAGCTGGCGCACCGCCCCCTGAACCCCTCGCTCGCCCGCTGCGCGGCCGACGGGATGCGCCTGCACTTCGTCGACCGCGCCACCTACCGCTCGAAGACGTCTGCCGAGGTCCTGGACGGCCTGCTGCGCCTCTTCGGGGACTGCCTGGTCGTCCCGGAGGGTGGCAGCAACGCGCTCGCCGCACAGGGCTGCACAGCGCTCGGCCGCGAGCTCCGCGAGCAGGGAGGGGTCGTCGCCGTCGCCTGCGGCACGGGCGGCACACTGGCCGGACTGGCGGCAGGGCTGGGGCCGGACCAGCGGGCCCTGGGAGTGCCGGTCCTGCGCGGCGGCTTCCTGGCCGACGTGGTGCGCGATCTCCAGCGCGAGGCCTTCGGCGCCCCCGCCGGACGGTGGTCCCTGGACGAACGCTTCCACTTCGGCGGCTACGCGCGGACGACACCGGAGCTGCACGCCTTCGCCGACGACTTCGAGGACCGCCACGGCCTCGCCGTCGAACGGCTCTACGTCGCCAAGCTGCTGTACGCGCTGGTCCGGCTCGTCGGCGAGGGCGCCTTCGCCCCGGGATCCGCGGTGACCGCGGTGATCACCGGACGGCCGTGAGCGCGGCGGCGCGGCGACCCTAGGCTTCGTCGGACTCCCGGTACGCCGCCGCCTCCTCCAGGTCGAGGCGGCGCAGCAGGGCGCGGAGCATCTCGTCGTCGATGCGCCGTTCGTCCCGCAGGCGGACGAAGACCTCCCGCTCGGCGCCGATCATCTCGCGGGCCAGCCGGCGGTAGGTGTCGTCCGCCGACTCCCCCGTGACGGGGTCGGCCGCGCCGAGCCGTTCCCAGACGGCGTTGCGGCGCCGTTCCATCACCGTGCGCAGCCGGTCGGCGAGCGGGCCGGGCAGGGTGTTGCCGGGTCCGGCCAGCAGCTGGTCGAGCCGCGCCTCCGCGGCCGCGGACGCCTCGCTCTGCGCCTGCGCCTCGGCCAGGGTCTCGGCCTGCGCGTCCCGCCCGGGGAGCTCGAGGACCCGCACCAGCAGCGGAAGCGTGAGTCCCTGGACGACGAGTGTCCCGATCACCGTCGTGAAGGTCAGGAAGAGCACCAGGTTGCGGGACGGGAATCCCTCACCGTCGTGCGTGACCATGGGGATCGAGAAGGCGATCGCCAGCGACACGACCCCCCGCATGCCGGCCCAGCTCACGATCAGCGGGGAACTCCACGGCATCGCGGCCTCCCGTTCCCTGATCCGTCGCGACAGCCACAGCGGCAGGTAGCTCGTCGGATAGACCCAGACGAAACGCACCACGACGACGGCGACGAAGACGGCCACCGCGTACAGGAGTGCCTGGCCGACCCCGTACGTACCGAGCCCCTTGAGCACGAAGGGCAGCTGCAGCCCGATGAGCGCGAAGACCGCGGACTCCAGGACGAACGCGACCATCTTCCAGACGGCCGCCTCCTGGAGCCGGGTCGCGAAGTCGACCTGCCAGGAGCGGTGCCCCAGGTAGAGCGCGACGACGACCACGGCGAGCACCCCGGAGGCGTGCACCCGCTCCGCCGCCGCGTAGGCGACGAAGGGGATCAGCAGCGAGAGGGTGTTCTGGAGCAGTGCCTCCCGCAGGTGCGTGCGCAGCCAGTGCAGGGGCACCATCAGCACCAGGCCGACGACGACACCCCCGATCGAGGCCAGCAGGAACTCGCCGATCCCGGCGCCCCAGCTCATGCCCTCCCCGACCGCCGCGGCGAGCGCCACCTTGAAGGCGGTGATCGCGGTGGCGTCGTTCACCAGGGACTCGCCCTGGAGGATGGTCGTGACCCGGGCGGGCAGCCCGACCCGGCGGGCGATCGCCGCTGCCGTCACCGCGTCCGGTGGGGCGATCACCGCTCCGAGGACCAGCGCGGCGGTGAGCGGCAGGTCCGGGACGACCAGGTAGGCCAGCCAGCCGACGGCGAGGGTCGCGAACAGGACGTATCCCACGGAGAGCAGCGCGACCGGCCTCAGGTTGGCCCGCAGGTCGAGGTAGGAGCTGTCGACCGCGGCGGTGTGGAGCAGCGGCGGCAGCAGAAGGGGCAGCACGATGTGCGCGTCGAGCGTGTAGGTGGGCACGCCCGGCAGGTAGGAGGCGAGCAGGCCGGCCGCGACCAGCAGCAGGGGCGCGGGCACCGGTGTGCGGCGGGCCGCCCCCGCGACCGCGGCACTGGCCGCGACCAGGGCCACCAGCGGCAATGCGTCCATCTCACCGTCCTCGTATCCGACGTAACGTGGCCATCATGAGTGAGTGCCCCCATGTTCACGAACTGCCGCGCCCCGAACCCGCCCCGCTCGGTGCCACCTGCCCGGAGTGCCTGGCGGTGGGCAGCCATCCCGTACAGCTGCGGCTGTGCCTGTCCTGCGGGCACGTCGGGTGCTGCGACTCCTCCCCGCTGAAGCACGCCACGGCGCACTTCCGGGAGACGGGCCATCCGGTGATGCGGAGCTTCGAACCCGGCGAGACCTGGCGATGGTGCTTCGAGGACGGTTCGATCGTCTGACGTCTGGGTACGTCAAACCGGCGCCGGTTCTTCGCAATTGACCGCCGCAGACCACTAGCCACTGTGCGTGCTCGTGTGCCTACCATGAGTGACGAGCGGGAACGGGCTCTCGGCGACACGGCATCATGGGTCGCGATAGCGTCGCCGGGTCACAGAACCGGCGACGGACCGCACGGCTCCGGGCACTCGTCCCTGAGCCTCGAACGAGTTTGTGCCACCTTGGAGGTGAGGGTGTCCCAGATCGCAGGCGAGCCCGGGAGCCAGGACTTCGTTGAGGTCCGGCTGCCCGCTGCGGGTGCCTACCTGTCGGTGCTGCGTACGGCCACGGCCGGTCTCGCAGCGCGCTTGGACTTCACTCTCGACGAGATCGAGGACCTGCGCATCGCCGTCGACGAGGCCTGCGCGATCCTGCTCCAGCAGGCCGTGCCCGGTTCCGTCCTCAGTTGCGTGTTCCGCCTCGTGGACGATTCCCTCGAGGTGACCGTGTCGGCGCCCACGACCGACGGCCGCGCCCCCGAGCGCGACACCTTCGCCTGGACGGTGCTCTCCGCGCTGGCCGGCAAGGTCGACTCGACGGTCGCCGACGACCGAACGGTCAGCATCAGCCTCTACAAGCAGCGCGGCGCGGGACCCGGGCCGGCGTGAGCGACGGGAACGGGGACGGTCCTGTGCGGGACGAGACGATCCGGTCCGGGGCGGTGCGCCCAGCAGCCGTCCCGGAGCAGCAGGCCCGGCCGCATCCGGTGGACGGCGCGGACGGGACGCAAGGCCGTACGGTCGCGGCGGAGCAGTCGCAGGCGGAGCGGGCGGGCCAGATGAGCGAGCACGGGCACCACGATCCACATGACCGCAGCGGGGCCCGGGCCCTCTTCGTGGAGCTGCGGGAGCTTCCCGACGGCTCCGTGGAGAAGGCCGAGCTGCGCAACCGGCTGGTGCGGATGCACCTGCCGCTCGTGGAGCACCTCGCCCGCCGGTTCCGCAACCGCGGCGAGCCCCTGGACGACCTGACCCAGGTGGCAACCATCGGGCTGATCAAGTCGGTGGACCGGTTCGACCCGGACCGCGGGGTGGAGTTCTCGACGTACGCGACGCCCACCGTCGTCGGCGAGATCAAGCGCCACTTCCGCGACAAGGGCTGGGCGGTACGGGTTCCGCGCCGCCTCCAGGAGCTGCGCCTGTCGCTGACCACGGCCACCGCGGAGCTCTCCCAGCAGCACGGCCGCTCGCCGACGGTCCACGAGCTGGCGGAGCGGCTGGGCATCTCGGAGGAAGAGGTTCTGGAGGGGCTGGAATCGGCCAACGCCTACAGCACGCTCTCCCTGGACGTCCCCGACACGGACGACGAGTCGCCCGCCGTCGCGGACACCCTGGGGTCCGAGGACGAGGCGCTGGAGGGGGTCGAGTACCGGGAGTCGCTGAAACCCCTGCTGGAGGGCCTCCCGCCGCGGGAGAAGCGGATCCTGCTGCTGCGCTTCTTCGGCAACATGACCCAGTCGCAGATCGCCCAGGAGGTCGGCATCTCCCAGATGCACGTCTCCCGCCTCCTGGCCCGCACGCTCGCACAGCTGCGTGAGCGCCTCCTCGTCGAGGAGTAGGGCCGCCGGGAGCCGGCGGTGGACGCTCGGGCTCAGGCCTCGGGGGTCGTCCACGGCCCCCGGATGCCGAGCGCCCGCGAGGTCGCCGGGTTGAACAGCAGGACGAGTGCCGTCACGGCCACGGCGGCCAGGACGATGCCCGCGGGGATCAGCGCGCCCTGCGCCCGCAGCAGCGTCCAGGCCACCGGCATGGCCATGATCTGCGTGATGAGCGCGGGCCCCCGGCTCCAGCTGCGCCGCCGCAGCAGTCCACGGGCGGCGAGGAGCGGAATCAGGCCCAGGGCGATCAGGGTGAGTCCGCCCGTCTCCGCCTGCTGGGGGCTGTCGGGCCGGCCCAGCAGCCCCATGACCAGCATGTAGACACCGCCGAGTGCGAGGGCGGAGCCTTCGAGGGCTGTGAGTCCGGCCAGGACCGTGATGCGGGCCGGCTTCTCCGGGGCGGCCGGGGACGGCGAAGCGGGCGTGTTCTGCTGAGTGCTCACGCCTTTCAGATTGGCATCCCGGCCGGCGGAAAGCGAAGCCGGGGCCGCTCCCGTACCACCGGACGACGTCCGTGACGCAGCGTGACCGGTTGCGGACGTAAAGGATCACGACTTCGGGCCGGTACCGCACGGTAGGTACTCTGGCGGGCATGCGCGCACTCCTCGTGGTCAACCCGGCAGCCACCACCACCAGCGCGCGAACGCGTGACGTCCTCATCCACGCCCTGGCGAGCGAGATGAAGCTCGACGCGGTGACGACGGAGTACCGGGGGCACGCCCGGGACCTGGGCAGACGGGCCGCCGACGCCGGTGACATCGACCTGGTGGTCGCCCTCGGCGGTGACGGCACGGTCAACGAGGTGGTCAACGGCCTGCTGCACGCGGGCCCCGACGTCGACGGCCTGCCGAGCCTCGCCGTCGTCCCCGGCGGCTCCACGAACGTCTTCGCGCGCGCCCTGGGGATTCCGAACGACGCCGTGGAGGCGACCGGTGCGATCCTGGACGCCCTCGCCGCCCGGAGCGGCCGGACGGTGGGGCTCGGGCTCGCCGCCGGCACCCCCGGCACTCCGGACGAGGCCGCCCCGCGACGCTGGTTCACCTTCTGCGCCGGGCTCGGCTTCGACGCGGGCGTGATCGGCCGGGTCGAACAGAAGCGCGAGCTCGGCAAGCGCTCGACCCACGCCCTGTACGTGCGCCAGGTGGTCCGCCAGTTCCTCGGGGATCCGCACCGGCGCAACGGCCTGATCACCCTGGAGGTCCCCGGCCAGGAGCCGGTGACCGACCTGGCACTGTCCATAATCTGCAACACCGCGCCCTGGACCTACCTGGGCAACCGCCCGATATACGCCTCGCCGAAGGCGTCGTTCGACACCGCTCTGGACGTGCTCGCCCTGAAGCGCCTGTCCACTCCCGCGGTGACCCGGTACGCCACCCAGCTGCTCACTTCGAGCCCCGAGAAGGGCCCGCACGGCAAGCACGCGGTGTCGCTCCACGACCTCACCGACTTCACCTTGCATTCCAAGGCGCCACTGCCCTTCCAGATGGACGGTGACCACTTGGGGCTCCGTACGAGCGTGACGTTCACAGGCGTACGCCGTGCACTGCGTGTGATTGTGTGAGTGGAAGGCCTCAAAGTCCTTTAACTCGAACGTTTGGGCTGGGCCCCACCCCTTAGAAGTACGGCTGTGACCTAGTCGACACCGAGGAATCAAAAAAAACTTTCCAGAAGGGGTTGTATCCGCAGCCGAGGTTTGCGAATCTCTACATGGCGATCGAGACGGCCCGCAGCATCGGCCTCCACTGAGAGCCAGAACCCCTCCTCACCACAACAGGACCACAACCAGTTCATCTGGGCGTCGGACCTTCGTCTGCGGGGGGATTCGTGAAAGCGTTCACATTCACAAGCACTGTATGTATGTAATACCAAGGAGAGGTAGCAGCCATGGACTGGCGTCACAACGCCGTTTGTCGTGAGGAAGACCCCGAGCTGTTCTTCCCCATCGGCAACACCGGTCCTGCGCTGCTGCAGATCGAGGAAGCCAAGGCCGTCTGCCGTCGCTGCCCCGTCATGGAGCAGTGCCTGCAGTGGGCGCTCGAGTCCGGCCAGGACTCCGGCGTCTGGGGTGGCCTCAGCGAGGACGAGCGCCGCGCAATGAAGCGCCGTGCCGCTCGCAACCGGGCGCGTAACGCCAGCGCCTGACCGACGCCCCCGCACCACGAGCCTCAGCCAGGCGGCGCGTACAGAGCGTACGCACAGCCCCGCCTTCGAGTCGCAGCGCGCAGTACCCCCGAAGCGCATCGCACCGTGAGCACCACGCAGTGGGCCCGGACCGTCACCACGGTCCGGGCCCACTGCTGTGCCGGGGCCGATGCCCACCGCGCCGGACTCCCGCTACATGGCGTCGCTACTCCCGCTACGTGGCACTGTTCTTCGTGGCGCTGTTGCGGACCGGAATGTCCAGCACCACCTGGGTGCCGCGCTCGGGTCCCGGAACCATGCCGAACGTGCCGCCCAGTTCGCCCTCGACCAGGGTCCGGACGATCTGCAGCCCGAGATTGCCGGCCCGCTGCGGGTCGAACCCCTCGGGCAGTCCCCGTCCGTCGTCCGCGACGGTGATCAGCAGCCGGCCCTCGGCCGGGGAACCGCCACGGACCGCCGACACCTCCACGGTGCCGCGCTCGGCCACCGTGAACGCGTGCTCCAGGGCGTTCTGCAGCACCTCGGTGAGGACCATGGACAGGGGGGTGGCCACCTCCGCGTCGAGGATCCCGAAGCGGCCGGTGCGGCGGCAGGTGACCTTGCCGGGCGAGATCTCGGCGACCATCGCGATGACGCGGTCCGCGATCTCGTCGAACTCGACACGCTCGTCCAGATTCTGGGACAGCGTCTCATGGACGATCGCGATCGAGCCGACCCGGCGCACCGCTTCGTTGAGCGCCTCGCGGCCCTGCGGTGAGTCCATCCGGCGGGCCTGGAGGCGCAACAGGGCGGCCACCGTCTGGAGGTTGTTCTTCACCCGGTGGTGGATCTCCCGGATGGTCGCGTCCTTGGTGATCAACTCCCGCTCACGGCGCCGGAGTTCCGTGACGTCGCGGAGCAGGACGAGCGAACCGATGCGCACACCCTTCGGCTTCAGCGGGATGGCCCGCAGCTGGATCACCCCGCCGGCGCCCTCCACCTCGAACTCCCTGGGCGCGTAACCGCTCGCCACCTTCACCAGGGCCTCGTCCACCGGCCCCCGGGACGGCGCGAGTTCGGCGGTCGTCGCACCGAGGTGGTGACCGACGAGGTCCGAGGCGAGGCCGAGCCGGTGGTAGGCGGAGAGGCCGTTGGGGCTGGCGTACTGGACGACCCCGTCGGCATCGAGCCGGATGAGCCCGTCGCCCACGCGCGGCGACGCGTCCATGTCGACCTGCTGGCCGGGGAACGGGAAGGAGCCGGCGGCGATCATCTGCGCCAGGTCCGAGGCCGACTGGAGGTAGGTGAGTTCGAGCCGGGACGGCGTACGCACGGTCAGGAGGTTGGTGTTGCGGGCGATGACGCCCAGGATGCGGCCCTCACGGCGCACGGGGATCGACTCGACCCGTACGGGCACCTCCTCACGCCACTCGGGGTCGCCCTCCCGCACGATGCGGCCCTCGTCCAGGGCGGCGTCGAGCAGGGGCCGGCGCCCCCGGGGCACCAGATGGCCCACCATGTCGTCCTGGTAGGAGGTGGGGCCGGTGTTGGGCCGCATCTGTGCCACGGAGACGTAGCGGGTCCCGTCACGGGTGGGCACCCACAGCACGAGGTCGGCGAAGGACAGGTCGGAGAGCAGCTGCCACTCCGAGACCAGCAGGTGGAGCCACTCGAGGTCGGTGTCACTCAGGGCTGTGTGCTGGCGGACAAGGTCGTTCATGGAGGGCACAGGGGCGAGCGTACCTGTGGAAACCACGAGGTTCCGAACCGATCCGCCCTTCGATGCGTGACACTGTGGAGGGACGGACTCCTCAGGGAGAACGTCCGTGCCCGCGGATGGACACGACGCATTGGTCTAGTCCACAATGCGGTGTGTGCGGGCATGACACGAAGACCTCCGCTCTCCCCGCACAGGAGAGCGGACCGAGGTGACCGGCGCTCTCTGCCCTGACCGCGCCGGTACCTCCAGTGGCCGGAGGCACCGCACACCGCCGGCCAGGCAGCTCCGGGCTGCGGTGCCGAACGGGCCGAGGGTCCCGTCCCGGCGCC
>NZ_JBEXWB010000252.1:0-9480 GCF_040629645.1 Streptomyces sp. NPDC005899
GACTGCCCCGCCGCACCGGGCAGCCGGCCCGGCCGGGCTTTCCGGAACGGCGGGGCCTGACCTGCGGGGCGGGCACCCCCGCCTGCGCGGGGCCGCGCCCGGGTCGCGGGGCGGACGGCGTCGTCGTACGCCGCCGCGGCTGGGGCGCGCGTCACACCATCGAACGGTTACGTCACCCGCCGTCACGCCCTAGGGTCGTGGCCATGTTCGCCGCCTACGCCGCACGCATCGACCGTGACCAGCCCCTCGACGGACTCGAGCTGGGCGAACGCCCGGCGCCCGGGACACGACCCGGATGGACCACCGTCAAGGTCAGGGCCGCGTCACTCAACCACCACGACCTCTGGTCCCTGCGGGGCGTCGGTCTCGCCGAGGACAAGCTGCCGATGATCCTCGGCTGCGACGCCGCGGGCATCGACGAGGACGGCAACGAGGTCGTCCTGCACTCCGTGATCGGTCAGACGGGCCACGGGGTCGGTCCCGACGAGCCCCGGTCCATCCTGACCGAGCGCTACCAGGGCACCTTCGCCGAGCAGGTCACCGTCCCCAGCTGGAACGTCCTCCCCAAGCCCAGGGAACTCACCTTCGAGCAGGCGGCGTGCCTGCCGACCGCCTGGCTGACGGCGTACCGGATGCTGTTCACCAACGCGGGCGTCAGGCCCGGTGACTCCGTACTGGTGCAGGGCGCCGGCGGGGGAGTGGCCACCGCCGCGATCGTGCTGGGCAGGGCCGCCGGACTCAGGATGTTCGCCACGAGCCGCGACAAGGCCAAGCGCGAGCGTGCCGTCGAGCTGGGTGCCGTCGAGGCGTTCGAGCCCGGCGCACGGCTGCCCCGCCGCGTCGACGCCGTCATCGAGACCGTCGGCGCCGCGACCTGGTCGCACTCCGTGAAGTCGCTGCGACCCGGCGGCACACTGGTCATCTCGGGAGCGACCAGCGGCGACCGCCCCTCGCACGCCGAGCTGACCCGCATCTTCTTCCTGGAGCTCAAGGTCGTCGGCTCCACCATGGGGACCAAGGACGAGCTGGAGGACCTGCTCGCGTTCTGCGCGGCCACAGGTGTGCGGCCCGTCATCGACGCGACCCTGCCGCTGGACCGGGCACGCGAGGGATTCGAACGGCTCGCCGCCGGCGACCTGTTCGGGAAGATCGTGCTCACCACCTCGTGACGGCGGCCCGGGCGATCGGGCCGCCAGGGGTCCGTGCTGAGGTTCTGCCCCTCCGCCCGCGCACCCGCCGTGCCCGAGGCGTTCGCCCCGGCCGGCGCGCACGGTCGGACGGGCCGCCCCGTGACCACCGCGGGCCGACGCGTCGTCCCGGGACAGCGAGCGCGTGAAGCAGTGGGCCGACGGCGCGGGTTGCTCCTGGGCGACGGTCCACGAGCGGGCGTACGGGGCCCTGCGCGTGGGGCCGTGACGGCGCCGGAACGCGTCCATGGCACGGGGTCGGGTCCCCCCCCATCGGGTCGTGAAGGCGCGCCGCACGGTGCGGATGGCCTTAACGGCCCGGTGGGGGCCGGCCTCCGCGGGCTTACCGGCACCGGTGTGCCGGGCGTTCGGCCGGCCTGGGACGTACGGGGTCGAGTGCGGCCACCGGACGAACAGCCCGCCCTCGTGCAGCGTGGTGGGACGGAGGCATCCCCCTGCCGGAGACGTCGAGCGGAAGCGGTTGCGCTCCCGGCACGCCGGGGACAGGGGGACGCAGGGGGGCGTCGTGCAACCCCACGCCCGTCTCGCCACTGATTCTCGCCACCGATCGTGTCAATGTTGGTTGACACGCCCTGGCGTGTCAACGTAGGTTGACGTCATGACCGAAGCAACGGATCTCGCCGCCCGTGCGGGTGACCACGACCCGCGCGTCGGGCTGCGGGCAGTCGCCGCTCTGCGGCGGCTGCTGGAGCAGCTCGAAGGCGTCCAGGTGAGAAGCGCCCGCATGCAGGGCTGGTCGTGGCAGGAGATCGCCGCCGAGTTGGGTGTCAGCCGGCAGGCCGTGCACAAGAAGTACGGGAGGCGTTGATGTTCGAGCGATTCACCGAAGGAGCCCGGGCCGCGGTCACCGGTGCGGTGGCTCAGGCCGAGCGGGCCGGGTCCGATCACGTCACCGAGGAACACCTGCTGCTCTCCCTGCTGGAGGGAACCGGCAGCCGCTCCTCCTTCGCCCTCGCCGCCCTGGGCCTCGTCGACCGCCGGGCGTCGGTGGAGGCGGAACTCGCCCAGGCCCGACGGCGCGGAGGGCTCACCAAGGCCGACACCGAGGCATTGGCCGGCCTCGGCATCGACGTCACGGAGATCGTGGCGCGGGTCGAGGACGCGCACGGCGAGGGAGTCCTCGCCGGCAACCGCCGGAACCGGCGCCGGTGGTCGAAGCACCGCCCGTTCACGACCGGCGCCAAGGGCATCCTGGAGAGGTCCCTGCGCGTCGCGCTCGGCCGCGGCGACCGCTTCATCGGCGAGGAACACCTGCTCCTGGCCCTGACGGCCTGCCCCGGCGTGGTCGCCGACGTCATGGCGGACCACGGTGCGACGTACGCGACGGTGGAGCGGGCGCTCTACGGCGACGAGGGCCGTGGCCAGGCCCAGGCCGGCTGACGGGCCACCCATCGGCAGCCGCCCGGGCTCCCCGGCCTACCGCCACCCGCCCCTGGGCGGGGCGGATGGCGGCGCCGGAGTCCGAAAGGACGTCAGGGCCTACGGCGCCGGCCCCGTCCGTCGTCGGCCGTCGCCCGAAGGAGTGTGTCGATCCGGGCGGCGGCCTCGGCCAGATGGCCACGCGCCTCCGCGAGCTGGGCGTCCGTCACGCCGTGGTCCCGTGCCGCGTCCCGGACGTCATCGCGGAAGCGGTCCAGCAGGCGGTCCAGATCACGTGCCGGATCGCCCGTGGACGCCGCGTCCGCAGCCCACTCGATGTCCGGGGCGGCGGGATCCGGCCTGCTGTAGGAGGGCCAGCTACCGGTCCTGGCGAAACCGCCGAGCTGACCGGTGATCTCGGCCAGCCCCTCCCGCACACCCGTCGGCCAGTCGCCCCGCGCGAAGTGCTCCTGCACCTGGCGGGCGGCGTTCTGTACCTGCTCACGGGCCCTCTCGTGCGCCTCCTCGGCCTGGCGCCGGGCCTTCTCGGCGTCCTCGCGGGCGCGGCGGGACTCGTCCTTCGCCCGGCGGGCCTGTTCCTTCCACTCCTGCTTGGCCTTGCGCAGCTCCTCCTTGGCGGTGCGCCAGACCTCGCTCTCGCGGAACTGGTCCCCGAAGTCGGGCTCCGGGCCGCTCCGGGCACCGCCCGCCGTGTGCCGGGACTCGGATGCCGCTGCCCGCATCTCGCTGCGCAGCTTGCCCGCCGCGCCGCGCACGTCGTCGCGGATCTCGGCGGCGAGCTCGGACACCGACTCGCGGATCTCCAGCTCCAGATCGGCCAGCTCGCCGCCCCGGCCCGCCAGCTCGGCACGCCCGGCGTCGGTGATCGAGTAGACCTTGCGGCCACCCTCGGTGGCATGGGTGACCAGCCCTTCGGCCTCCAGCTTGGCCAGCCGCGGATAGACCGTGCCGGCCGACGGGGCGTACAGCCCCTGGAAGCGTTCCTCCAGGAGCCGGATCACCTCGTAACCATGGCGTGGTGCTTCGTCCAGCAGCTTCAGGAGGTAGAGGCGCAGACGGCCGTGGGCGAAAACGGGGGGCATGTCAGAGCACCTTTCCGGTCGGTTCGGCGCCGAGCTGTTCGTCGTCCTCGGCCGGTGGGCGGCGCAGCAGGGCGATCGAGCCCGAGACGGTGGTCGCCGTCAGCTTCCCTGTGCCCGCGCCGAGCGTGCCGGTGATCTTCTTCGCGCACCATTGGCCGCCGACCCGCAGGTCCTCGAAGGCGTTGGAGACGGAGCCGCGCGCGGTGTTCGCCTCGACCCTGGCGTCCGCGGGGTGCGGAAGGCGGACGGCGACCTGGCCGGAGACGGTGGTCAGCTGGATGTCCGTCGGTTCTCCGGAGGTGTCGAGGTCGAGCATCATGTCACCCGTGACGGACTCCGCCCGGACCGACGTACCGGAACCGTCGACGACGGTCAGGTCACCGGATACGGACTGGAAGCGGAGGCCGCCGGTGACCCCCTGGGCCTCCAGGCTGCCGGACACCGTCTCGGCGCGGACCGGGCCCGTGACCCGCACCAGCGTGGTGTCGCCCGAGACGCCGCTCAGCTCCGTGCTCCCGCGGATCCCGGAGACGACCGCTCCGGCACCGGTCACCCCGACCTCCACGGCCGCGCCCGACGGCACGGCGAGTGAGACGACCGCGCGCCGGCGTTGGGCCCTGCGGTCCAGTCCGGTCAGGAGGACCTTCCACGGCTTGTCCTCGTAGGCCACGGTGATCGTCCCGTCCCGCTGGGTCACGATCAGGGGCGGCCCCTCGATCTCGGAGACCTCGAGGCGGGCGGCGTCCTCGTCCGTGCCCACGACGTTGACGGCGCCGTCGGCGATACGCACGTGGAGCGCTGTCACGGGGGCCTCGAAGGTGAGCTTCTGCGGCTCGGCGACGTTCCACCTGGACTCAGGCATGCATCCGACCTTCCTGATGGTGCTGCACAACGCAACATATCGCGTTCTCACCAACACGATATATCGCGGTTGGTGGAAGTCAAGCAGAATCGGGAGGAGGTGCGGGGCCGGGGAGGGTGTGTCCAGGTGTGGGGGGAGTGGGAGTGTGGTGGCGTCGAGGGCGATGGCGCACCAAAAAACCCATAAAGTGGCAAATTGCCCTAGCGTAAGCACCATGACCGCTACATCCGTGGGTGCTCTGGTGCTGTGCCGGGCTGACCCAGAGACCGTACGGCCCCTGGCCCGCCTCCTCCAGGAGTCCATGTTGCTCGTGCCCGCGGGGGAGGGCTGGAGCGCGCTCGTCCCCGACGGGAAGCCCTGGCAGCGGGAGGACGGTCACCGGGTCGGCACGGCCCCGCCGGGCGACACGGACCCGGAGCCCGTCGACCGGGTCGTCGGCGGCTGGGCGACCGCGCTCGCCGTGGGCTCCGCCTGGCCCGCCCTCGCCCTGTGGTGGGACGGGGACAGGGCCGGTTACACGCTGGCGGCGGGTTTCCGCCGACCGGTCGGCTATGTCTGGCTGGCCGACGGCACGCCGGTCGGCGAGGACGAGGCCATGCGGTCGTTCGCCGCCCGGCTGGGCCTCGACCCGGTCATGGACGGGGAGGTGCTCGACACCCTCACGCGCGCGGACCCCGAGGCGGACGCCGCCGCCCGGCTGCGGGGGCTGCTGTCCGTCCTCGCCCGCACCGGACTGTCGCTGCCGCCCGGACTCGCCCCGGGCGAACCGGCCGACCGGCTGCGTGCCTCCGCCGGGGCCCACCGCGAGGTACGGCAGATCGAGCGGAGCGGCCGGCGCGAGGCGGTGCGGACGGAGGTCGACGCCGTCGTGAGCGGTGGCCTCGGCCCCTGGCTGCGCGGACCGAGGGCCCGTGCGGTGGCCACGGCTCAGCTCGCCGTGGGGCTGCCGCTCACCGTGTGGGGCAGCCACCGGCGCAGCGGCGGCTGGGTGGTGGCCGGTCTTCTCCTGCTGGCGCACGGTGTGCTGGGACTCGCGTACGACCGGTACGGGGACGCGGCGGACCGGGGAGCCGGGAGCACCGTGCGGTGACTACTCGTCCTCGTCCTCGTCGTCCAGCCGGGCCAGCCAGGTCGCGAGGCGCTCGACGGGGACCTCGAAGTCGGGGTTGAGGTCGACGAACGTGCGCAACTGCTCGGCGAGCCACTCGAAGGTGACCTCCTCCTCGCCACGCCGCTTCTCCAGCTCCTCGATGCCACGGTCCGTGAAATACATGCCTGCGCTCGCTCCGGGTGGGACGGTAGTGGTCACTGCAAGGGTAGGGCGTACGGAAGCTGCCCGGCCCCGGCCCCCGGGCACGGGCCCGGCTCCGGCCCCAGGACCGGCGGCCCCCAGCACGAAGGGCCCGGACCGCGCGTCGATCGCGGTCCGGGCCCTTCGTGGTGCGTACCGCAGCCGTGGGCCGGCGCGTCAGGGAGCCTCCCCGACGCCCCTGGTTCAGGCCTCGAAGACCTCGGTGACCAGCTGCGTCTGCTCCGCCTGGTGGCGCTTGGCCGAGCCGACCGCCGGGGACGAGCCGTGCGGACGCGAGATGCGGCGCAGGCGCTCACCGTGCGGGACGTCGGCACCGACCGCCAGGTCCAGGTGGTCGATCAGGTTGAGCGCGATGAACGGCCACGCACCCTGGTTCGCCGGCTCCTCCTGGGCCCACAGGTACTTCTCGGCGTTCGGGTACTTGGCGATCTCGGCCTGGATCTCGGCACCCGGCAGCGGGTACAGGCGCTCCAGCCGGATGATCGCCGTCTCGGTGTCCTCGCGCTTCACGCGCTCCGCGTCGAGGTCGTAGTAGAGCTTGCCGGCGACGAAGACGACCTTGCGGACCGACTCCGGCGTGACCGACTCGTCCCCGATGACCGGACGGAAACCACCGGTGGTGAACTCCTCCGCCTTCGACGCGGCCGCCTTGAGGCGGAGCATCGACTTCGGGGTGAAGACCACCAGCGGCTTGTGGTGCGGGTTGTGCACCTGCCACCGCAGGAGGTGGAAGTAGTTCGACGGGAGCGTCGGCATCGCGACCGTCATGTTGTTCTGCGCGCAGAGCTGGAGGAAGCGCTCCGGGCGGGCGGACGAGTGGTCCGGGCCCTGGCCCTCGTAGCCGTGCGGCAGCAGCAGGGTGACGCCGGACGTCTGGCCCCACTTCTGCTCGGCCGAGGAGATGAACTCGTCCACGACGGTCTGGGCGCCGTTGACGAAGTCACCGAACTGGGCCTCCCAGATGACCAGCGACTCCGGGCGGGCCAGGGAGTAGCCGTACTCGAAGCCCATCGCCGCGTACTCGCTGAGCAGCGAGTCGTAGACGTTGTAACGGGCCTGCTCGTCGGAGAGGTAGAGCAGCGGGGTGTAGTCCTCGCCCGTCTTCTGGTCGACGAGGACCGCGTGGCGCTGGCCGAACGTGCCGCGGCGGGTGTCCTGGCCGGCGAGCCGGACCGGGGTGCCCTCCATCAGGAGGGAGCCGATCGCCAGCGTCTCGCCCATGCCCCAGTCGATGGTGCCGTTCTCGACCGAGGCCGCGCGGCGCTGCATCTGGGGGAGCAGACGCGGGTGGACGGTGATCTCGTCGGGGATGTTGACCTGCGACTCGGCGATCACCTTCACGACCTCCGGCGAGATCGCGGTGTTCACGGTCACCGGGAACTCGGCCTGGACGTCGGCCACATGCGGCTGCGCGGGAGCGGAGGTGGCTTCGCGGACCTCCGCGAACACCTTCTCCAACTGGCCCTGGAAGTCCTGGAGCGCCTGCTCAGCCTCTTCCAGCGTGATGTCGCCGCGACCGATGAGGGACTCGGTGTACAGCTTGCGCACCGAGCGCTTCTTGTCGATCAGGGTGTACATCTGCGGGTTGGTGAACTCCGGGTTGTCGCCCTCGTTGTGACCGCGGCGGCGGTAGCAGATGAGGTCGATCACGACGTCCTTGTTGAACGTCTGGCGGTACTCGAACGCCAGCCGCGCGACGCGGACCACGGCCTCCGGGTCGTCACCGTTGACGTGGATGATCGGCGCCTCGATCATGCGGGCCACGTCGGTGGCGTACATCGAGGAGCGCGAGGACTCCGGGGCGGCGGTGAAGCCGACCTGGTTGTTGATCACCACGTGGACGGTGCCGCCGGTGCGGTAGCCGCGCAGCTGCGACATGTTGAGCGTCTCGGCGACGACGCCCTGGCCGGCGAAGGCCGCGTCGCCGTGGAGGGCGACGGGCAGGACGGTGAAGTCCGTACCGCCCTTGTTGATGATGTCCTGCTTGGCGCGCGCGATGCCCTCGAGGACCGGGTCGACGGCCTCCAGGTGCGAGGGGTTGGCGGCCAGCGAGACCTTGATCTGCTCGCCGTCCAGCCCGGTGAAGGTGCCCTCGGCGCCCAGGTGGTACTTCACGTCGCCGGAGCCGTGCATCGAACGCGGGTCGAGGTTGCCCTCGAACTCGCGGAAGATCTGCGCGTACGACTTGCCGACGATGTTCGCCAGCACGTTCAGGCGGCCGCGGTGGGCCATGCCGATGACGACCTCGTCGAGGCGGGCCTCGGCCGCGGAGTCGATGACCGCGTCGAGCAGCGGGATGACGGACTCGCCGCCCTCCAGGGAGAACCGCTTCTGGCCGACGTACTTCGTCTGCAGGAAGGTCTCGAACGCCTCGGCGGCGTTGAGGCGGCGCAGGATGCGCAGCTGCTCCTCGCGCTCGGGCTTCGGGCGCGGCCGCTCCACCCGGTCCTGGAGCCACTTGCGCTCCTTGGGCTCCTGGATGTGCATGAACTCGATGCCGGTGGTGCGGCAGTACGACTCGCGCAGCACGCCGAGGATGTCGCGGAGCTTCATCAGGGTCTTGCCGGCGAACCCGCCGACCGCGAAGTCGCGTTCGAGGTCCCACAGGGTGAGGCCGTGCTCGGTGATGTCCAGGTCGGGGTGCTTGCGCTGGCGGTACTCCAGCGGGTCGGTGTCGGCCATGACGTGGCCGCGGACCCGGTAGGAGTGGATCAGCTCGAAGACCCGTGCGGCCTTGGTGACGTCGTCGTCGTGCGAGGCGTCGATGTCCTTGAGCCAGCGGACCGGCTCGTAGGGGATGCGCAGCGCCTTGAAGATCTCGTCGTAGAACTCGTTCTCGCCGAGCAGGAGCTGGGCCAGGACGCGGAGGAACTCACCCGACGCGGCACCCTGGATGACGCGGTGGTCGTACGTCGAGGTCAGGGTCATGACCTTCGAGATGCCCAGCTTGTTGAGCGTGTCCTGCGAGGTGCCCTGGAACTCGGCCGGGTAGTCCATCGCGCCGACACCCATGATGAGGCCCTGTCCGGGCATCAGGCGGGGCACCGAGTGGACGGTGCCGATACCGCCGGGGTTCGTCAGCGAGGCGGTGACGCCGCTGAAGTCGTCCATGCCGAGCTTGCCGACGCGGGCACGGCGGACGATGTCCTCGTACGCCTGCCAGAACTCGAAGAAGTTGAGCGTCTCGGCCTTCTTGATGGCCGCGACGACCAGTTGGCGGTCGCCGTTCGGCTTCACCAGGTCGATGGCCAGGCCGAGGTTGATGTGCTCCGGCTTGACCAGGGTCGGCTTGCCGTCCTTGACCGCGAAGGAGTAGTTCATCGACGGCATGGCCTTGAGGGCCTGCACCATCGCGTACCCGATGAGGTGCGTGAAGGAGATCTTCCCGCCGCGGGCCCGCTTGAGGTGGTTGTTGATGACGATGCGGTTGTCGAAGAGCAGCTTCACCGGGACCGCGCGCACGGACGTGGCCGTCGGCAGATCCAGCGAGGCGTTCATGTTCTTCGCGACGGCGGCCGAAGGGCCGCGCAGCGTCACGTACTCCGGGCCGGCCGGCGCCTCGGTGGAGGCGTCGGCCTTCGCGGGTGCCGGGGCGGCCTTGGCGGGCGCGGCCGCCGGCGCCGGTGCGGCCTTGGC
>NZ_JBEXWB010000253.1:0-9479 GCF_040629645.1 Streptomyces sp. NPDC005899
TCCGCCGCGCGCCGCTCCGGCGCGGGGGGGCCGGGACCAAGGGCAGGGCCCGCGCCTTGCGGCGCGGGCCCTCGCTCCTGTGCGGTCGGCGTCAGACGCCGACCAGGTCGCAGACGAAGATCAGCGTCTCGCCCGGGGCGATGGCGCCGCCGCCCGCGCCGCGGTCACCGTAGGCGAGGTGCGCGGGGATGGTGAGCTGGCGGCGTCCGCCGACCTTCATGCCCTGCACGCCCTGGTCCCAGCCCGCGATGACCTGGCCGGCACCGAGCTGGAACTGCAGGGGGGTGCCGCGGTTCCAGGACGCGTCGAACTCCTCGCCGGTCGAGAACGCCACGCCGACATAGTGCACGGAGACGGTCTGGCCCGCCTGGGCCACCGGTCCGTCGCCTTCCCAGATGTCCTTGATCTCCAGGTCGGCCGGCGGCTCGCCACCCGGGAAGTCGATCTCGGGCTTCTCGATGCTCACTGACTTGCTCCTCTGAATGATGAACTGCGCAACCGGGACAGTCTTACATCTTCGCGAGGATGTCCACGGCGAAGACGAGCGTCGACTTGGCGGGGACGGCCTGCTGGGCCTGGTCGCCGAAGCCCTGGTCCGGCGGCACGACGAGCAGCACCCGGCTGCCGACCGTCTTGCCGACCAGGCCGTTCTTCAGACCCTTCAGGGTGACCTGGGCCAGCGGGAAGGTCTGTGTCTTGCCCGCCTGGTACGTGCTGTCGAACGGCTTGGAGCCCTTCCAGAGCAGGCCCACGTAGTTCACGACGACGCTGTCGGTCGCCTTGATGACGTCACCCTTGGCCTCCAGGACGTAGTTGGAGACCAGCTTCTTGGGCGGATCGCTCTTGGGGATGGTGACGGTCGGCGCCTTGCCGTCGGTGTTGGTGCCGACCTTCGGCAGGTCGATGTCGTCCTGGGCGACCGCGGTGCCCTTGGCGGAGGCGGGGATCTGCTGGGCCTTCAGGATGTCCACGACGAAG
Source organism: Streptomyces sp. NPDC005899 (assembly GCF_040629645.1). Lineage (NCBI taxonomy): Bacteria > Bacillati > Actinomycetota > Actinomycetes > Kitasatosporales > Streptomycetaceae > Streptomyces > Streptomyces sp. NPDC005899. Next base: position 979 of record NZ_JBEXWB010000253.1, read on the forward strand.
ACGAGGGTGGAGTTGGGCTTGATGTCGCCCTGGCCCTGCTCTCCGTAGCCGAGGTCCGGCGGGATGACCAGCTCGACGCGGCTGCCGACCTTCTGTCCGGCCAGGCCCTTGTCCCAGCCCTGGATGACCATGCCGGCACCGAGCGTCAGGTCGAACGGCTGCTTGCGGTCGAAGCTGTTGTCGAACGGCTTGGTGGAGTCCCATGCCTGCCCGAGGTAGTTGACCTGGATGGCGTCGCCGTTCTTCAGCTTCGCGCCGTCACCCTCACTGATGACATGGGTCTTCAGCTCCTTGGGGGGATCGCCCTCGCCCTTGGCCAGGGTGGGCTTCTCGCCGAACTTCTCCCCCGCGGTGATCGCGGGAGCTCCGTTCGTGGACGAGGCGGAGTCGGAGGCCTTGTCGTCGCCGCAAGCGGCCGCGGACAGCAGCAGCAGGGGGACGACGAGAAGGCCGGCAAGTCGGCGCACGGGTTCCTCAGATCTCAGACGGCACATGGACGGTTCCCGACACTCTAGGCCGAGCGAGGGGCCCCGCACGAGGAACGTACGGGGCCCTGTCGCTCACGGCCGGGACGCGCCCGGTCCTGGATCACATGCCCGCGATCAGCTTCTCGACCCGGTCGTCGACGGAACGGAAGGGGTCCTTGCACAGGACGGTGCGCTGGGCCTGGTCGTTGAGCTTGAGGTGGACCCAGTCGACGGTGAAGTCCCGCCGCTGCTCCTGGGCCCGGCGGATGAAGTCGCCGCGCAGCCGTGCCCTGGTCGTCTGCGGGGGCACGGACTTGCCCTCGAAGATCTTCATGTCGTTGCAGATGCGGGCTGCCTGGCCCTTGCGCTCCAGGAGGTAGTAGAGCCCTCGCCGCCGGTGGATGTCGTGGTAGGCGAGGTCTATCTGCGCGACCCTCGGGTTGGACATGGTCATGTTGTGCTTGGCCCGGTACCGCTCGATGAGCTGGTACTTCATGACCCAGTCGATCTCGGTGCCGATCCGGTCGAGGTCCTCGGCCTCGATGGCGTCCAGCGTGCGGCCCCACAGCTCGAGGACCTGGGCGACCGTGCCGGTGCGGATGCCCCGGCGGTCGACGAAGTCGACGGCCTTCTCGTAGTACTCGCGCTGCACCTCTATGGCCGAGGCCTCACGGCCGCTGGCGAGGCGCACCTTGCGCTGCCCGGTGATGTCGTGGCTGACCTCGCGGATGGCCCGGATCGGGTTCTCCAGGGTGAGGTCGCGCATCACCGTGCCGGCCTCGATCATGCGCAGCACGAGGTCGGTGGCGCCGACCTTGAGCAGCATGGTCGTCTCGGACATGTTGGAGTCACCGACGATGACGTGGAGGCGGCGGTACCGCTCGGCGTCGGCGTGCGGTTCGTCCCTGGTGTTGATGATGGGGCGGGAGCGCGTCGTCGCGGAGCTGACGCCCTCCCAGATGTGCTCGGCACGCTGGCTGACGCAGTAGACGGCCCCGCGCGGGGTCTGCAGCACCTTTCCGGCACCGCAGATCAGCTGCCGGGTGACGAGGAAGGGAATGAGGATGTCCGCGAGCCGGGAGAATTCTCCGTGCCGGGCCACGAGGTAGTTCTCGTGGCATCCGTAGGAGTTTCCCGCCGAGTCGGTGTTGTTCTTGAAGAGATAGACGTCGCCCGCGATTCCCTCCTCGTGCAGGCGGCGTTCGGCGTCGACGAGCAGGCCCTCGAGAATGCGCTCGCCGGCCTTGTCGTGCGTGACCAGCTCGGTCACGTTGTCGCATTCCGGCGTTGCGTATTCCGGATGCGATCCCACGTCGAGATAGAGGCGGGCGCCGTTCCGCAGGAAGACGTTGCTGCTGCGGCCCCATGACACGACACGGCGGAAGAGGTAGCGCGCCACTTCGTCAGGTGACAGTCGGCGCTGTCCCCTGAACGTGCACGTGACGCCGTACTCGTTCTCCAGCCCGAAAATGCGGCGGTCCATGACTGAACATTACGCCTTACGGCCTGAGCTGAAACCGGGTTCGGCAGCACCGTTTCGATCATTTTCCGATCCGGCCACGACCGCGGCCGCGGGGCCGGGGGTACGGCCGGGAGCTGCGAGGACCCTTCCGGTGGTCAGCAGGACCAGCAGGGCGGCCACTCCCCCGGCCCCGGCGACGGCGAAGCTCCACGCCGTCCCCCCGAGCTCGGCGGCCGGGCCCGCCACCGCCGTTCCGGCCGCCGCCCCCACCCCGAACGTCGTGACGAGCCAGGAGAACGCCTCCGTGACCGTGCCCCGGGGCGCGTGCCGGTCCACGACGATGAAGGAGCAGGCGATCGCCGGCGCCAGGAACACTCCCGCCAGCGCGGACAGCGCGGTCATGGCCGGCACCCCGGGCGTGAGCGTCAGCGGCAGATAGCCGAGCGCCAGCAGCGCGACGACGACCCGGAGCCGGCGCTCGGGCGCCCCGGCCCACTGCCGGGCCCCGTACAGCGAGCCGCCGACCAGCGCTCCGAGGCCGAGCGCCGCCATCAGCCAGCCGTACACGGACTCCCTGCCGTGGTCGTCGGCGTACGCGACGCCCGCGACGGTGATGGAACCGAGCGCCAGTCCGACGAAGAAGAACGCGCCGAGGAGCGCCAGCAGCCCCGGGGAGCGGAGCGCGCCGAGCCAGTGCGCCTCCCGGGGGGCGGAGCGCCAGGTGCGGGACGGCTCGCAGAGCACCACGGACAGTGCGCCGAGGACGCCTATGGCGTTGATGACCAGGAGGGCTGCGGACGGCGACCAGAGGGAGACGAGGACCGTCACGAGGAGCGGCCCGACGGTGAACATGACCTCCTGGGCCACGGCGTCCATGGCGTAGGCCCGGTGGACCCGGTCCTCACCGCCGAGGACGGTCGGCCACAGGGCCCGCAGCCCGCCTTCCAGCGGTGGTGTGAAGACCCCGGCGACGATCACGGCCGCGTAGGCCAGGGGGAGCCTGTCGAGGCCCACCAGGGCCAGGAGCGCCATACCGAGCGCGGAGAGCACCGCGGCGGGGAGCTGGACGCGGGGCTGGCCGTGGAGGTCCACGGCCCTGCCCAGCAGGGGCTGGCCCACGGCCGTGGCGAGGCCGTACGCGGCCGCCAGGGCGCCGGCCAGCGTGTAGCTGCCGCCCTCGGCCCGGGTGAACAGGACGATGGCGATGTGGGCGGTGCCGTTCGGCAGGCGCCCCACCAGTGTCCCCGTCAGCAGGCGGGCGGCGTGCCGCGCCCGGAGGATGTCCAGATATCCCGCGGCCATGTGTTCCGCCCTCTCTCCCCCGCCGGCCGTCACCTGGTGCCCGCAACGCCGGGGTTTTACGTATAACGTCGCGTCCATACGTACCATGTGCGCAGTCCGCGAGTCCATCCCACGGCACCTGCCCGGTACAGCACGGAGGCACGAGTGAGCAGCGCGCAGCAGCCGGCCCCGCCCCGGCCCACCAGCCGTGACGTCGCCCGGGCGGCGGACGTGTCCCAGGCGACGGTCTCGCTCGTGCTCGGCGGGAAGTGGCGCGGGCGGGTCTCCGAAACGACCGCCGAGCGCGTGCGCGACAGCGCCAGGGCGCTGGGGTACCGGCCGAATCTCGCCGCCCGCAGTCTGCGCCTGGGGCGCACCCGCACGGCCCTCCTCGTCGTGCCGGCGCTGACCAACGAGTTCTTCGCCCGCGTCCACACGGGGGCCGCCGCCGTCGCGGCCGAGCACGACTTCGGTGTGGTGCTGTATCCGTCACCCGACGGCGCCGGCCCGGCACGGGACCCGTTCGCCTCGGCCCGCGCTGCCCTGGACGGGGTGATCGCCTCCTCCATGGCCGCCGGAGCCCTCGGGGCCCTGCGGGACGCCGACCTGCCCCTGGTGATGCTGGACAGCGATCCGGGCGACCCGGGCCCGGCGGCCCACGTCAACCTCGACATCGCGGACGGCATGCGCCAGGTGGCGGAGCACCTGCTGGGCCTGGGCCACCGCCGCCTGGTCCACCTCGCGTCCGCCGTGCACACCTGGACCTTCACGGAGCGCGCCCAGGCGCTCGCCCGGGCCGTCGCGGGTGTCCCGGACGCCACCGTGCGGACCGTGCCGGCCGCGCTGGACGTGGGGGCCGGACGGGAGGCGGTGGAGAGACTCCTGGCGGCCCCGGGGCCGCTGCCGACGGCCATCGTCTGCGACGACGACATCCTGGCCGCCGGCGCCTGCAAGGCCGTACGCAGGCGCGGGCTCACGGTGCCCGACGACATCTCCGTGACCGGCTTCGACGACCTGGCCCTGGCCACCGCAGTGGAGCCGGAGCTCACCACCGTGCGGCTGCCGGCCCAGGAGGTGGGCGAGCGCGGCATGCGGGCGCTGCTCGCCGTCCTGGACGGCCGCCCGCCGGAGCGCGGCGACCTGCCCGTGCGGCTGACCGTCCGCGGCTCCACCGCGCCGCCCCCGGCCGCCCGCGCCCGGTCATGACGGTGCCCCCGGCCGCCGTACGCGGCGGCCGGGGGCACCGGTTGAGCACCTGCGGCGCGCTACTCCGGCGTGGAGGGCGTGCCGGCGCCCCCCGCGGGCCCCTGCGGTGTGTCGTCCTCGGTGTCCGAGGGCGCGTCCGTCGGTGTGGACCCCGCGCCGTCGGCGTCGAGCAGCCGTGTCAGCTGCCGTCCGACGATCCGCTTGAACTTGCGCTGCTGCGGCCGGGTGCGGTCCAGGACCGCGACCTCGAACCGCTCGGCGGGGATCTCCCGCTCGTTGCCGTTGGCCTCGCGGGACAGCGCCTGCACCGCCAGCTTCAGCGCCTCGGCGAGCGACATGCCGTCGCGGTGGCGCTGGTCCAGGAAGCCGCTGATCTGCTCCGCGTTGCCGCCGACCGCGACCGAGCCGTGCTCGTCCACGATCGAACCGTCGTGCGGCAGCCGGTAGATCTGGTCACCCTCGGGACCGTCGCCGACCTCGGCGACCACGAGTTCGACCTCGTACGGCTTCTCGGCCTGGCTGGAGAAGATGGTGCCGAGCGTCTGGGCGTAGACGTTGGCCAGTCCGCGGGCCGTCACGTCGTCACGGTCGTAGGTGTATCCGCGCAGGTCGGCGTAGCGCACGCCGCCGATGCGGAGGTTCTCGTACTCGTTGTACTTGCCGGCGGCGGCGAACCCGATCCGGTCGTAGATCTCGCTGAACTTGTGCAACGCGCGGGACGGGTTCTCGCCGACGAACACGATGCCGTCGGCGTACTGCAGCACTACCAGGCTGCGACCGCGGGCGATGCCCTTGCGGGCGTACTCGGCTCGGTCGGCCATGGCCTGCTGGGGTGAGACATAGAACGGCGTCGACACCGGCTATCCGTCCCTTTCTGTCAGTGACGAGTGCATCTCGGAAGCTTCCCGCCCGCTCAGAGCAGCGCGGCGCGCGGGCCGTCGGGCTGCTCGAGCCGGCGCTCCAGGATCGCGCGCGCGATCTCCGAGGATTCCGCGTCGTCCAGCCTGCGGAAGCCCTCGTCGGTGATGACGGTGACGATCGGGTAGATCCGGCGGGCCACGTCAGGGCCGCCGGTCGCCGAGTCGTCGTCGGCGGCGTCGTACAGGGCCTGCACGACCAGCGTGAGTGTCTGCTCCTCCGTCAGGTCGTCGCGGAACAGCTTCTTCATCGATCCGCGCGCGAAGACGGAGCCGGATCCGGTGGCCGCGTAGCCGCGCTCCTCGGAACGGCCCCCGGTGACGTCGTACGAGAAGATCCGGCCCTTCCCCCGGTCGACGTCGTACCCGGCGAACAGTGGGACGACCGCCAGGCCCTGCATGGCCATCGCCAGATTGCTGCGGATCATCGTGGAGAGGCGGTTCGCCTTGCCCTCGAGGGAGAGCGTGGCGCCCTCGACCTTCTCGAAGTGCTCCAGCTCCAGCTGGAACAGCTTCACCATCTCCACGGCGAGGCCGGCCGTACCCGCGATGCCCACCGCGGAGTACTCGTCGGCGGGGAAGACCTTCTCGATGTCGCGCTGCGCGATCATGTTGCCCATGGTCGCCCGCCGGTCGCCGGCGAGGACCACACCGCCGGGGAACGACGCCGCGACGATGGTCGTGCCGTGCGGCGCCTCCACGGCGCCCTGCATCGGCGGCAGGCTGCGGTTGCCGGGAAGGATCTCGGGTGAGTGGTCGGACAGGAAGTCCATGAACGAGGACGAACCCGGCGTCAGGAAGGCAGCTGGTAGACGCCCGGTGCTACGAGTGTTGGCTTCCACGCGTTTCCCTCCAGGTATGCGATGGCCCTGCGCAAGGAGTCAGGATCATCCCCCAACTTGCCGGTGGCCGAATTGCAGTTGAAGCAGTACGCCACGGACCCTACCCGCCCCGTGGTGGTGATCAACCTCGTCCCGGGGCGGAAGCGCCGGGACGGGACGGCACCGCGTGGGCGCGGGCCGTCCCGCGGGGCTTCCGCCGCGGCGGAAGCCCGTCGGCGAGCGGTCCCCGGGGCCCGGCCCGGGGCTACTCGCCGCCCTTCTGCACGAACGAGCGCACGAAGTCCTCGGCATTGGACTCGAGCACGTCGTCGATCTCGTCGAGGACGTCGTCCACGTCGTCGCTCAGCTTCTCCTGGCGCTCCTGCAGGTCCGCGGACGCCTGCGCATCCTGCGCCTGCTCCTCGGTCTCCTCGGTGGAACGCGTCGCCTTCTGCTGTCCGCCGCCGGTGTCCTTGGTCGCCATCTAGCTCACCCCGCTCGGTTCGAAGCATTCGAAGCACTTGATCAGACCCTACCTACGGGGTCCGACATCGGCCCGGTGGTTTCCTCAACATCCCCAGGTCATCTCATTGATTCCCAGCCATGACGCCTTTCAGCCCCCCGTCAGCGTGCGGACCAGTTCCTCTGCCGTGCGGCAGCGGTCCAGGAGGTCCTCGACGTGGGCACGTGTGCCCCGCAGCGGTTCCATCGTGGGCACCCGTTGCAGAGAGTCACGGTCGGGCAGGTCGAAGATGACCGAGTCCCAGGAGGCCGCGGCCACGTCGTCGGCGTACTGCTCCAGGCAGCGGCCGCGGAAGTAGGCCCTGGTGTCCTCGGGCGGCTTCGTACGGGCCCGCTCGACGTCGTTCTCGTCGAGCAGGCGCTTCATCTTCCCGCGGGCCGCCAGGCGGTTGTACAGGCCCTTGTCCGGCCGCACGTCGGCGTACTGGAGGTCCACGAGGTGCAGGCGCGGCGCGTCCCAGTCCAGGCCGTCACGACGCCGGTAGCCCTCCATGAGCTCGCGCTTGGCGATCCAGTCCAGCTCGCCCGACAGGCTCATCGGGTCGTTCTCCAGACGGTTCAGCGTGTCCTCCCAGCGGGCCAGGACGTCCCTGGTCTGCTCGTCGGCGTCCGCCCCGTACCGCTCCTCCACGTACTTGCGGGCGAGCTCGAAGTACTCCATCTGCAACTGCACCGCGGTCAGTGTCCGGCCGCTGCGGAGCGTGACCAGCTGCCGGAGCGAGGGGTCGTGCGACACCTGGTGCAGGGTCCGCACCGGCTGGTCGACCGCGAGGTCGACGTTGATGAAGCCGTCCTCGATCATGGCCAGGACCAGCGAGGTCGTGCCCAGCTTGAGGTACGTCGAGATCTCGGAGAGGTTCGCGTCACCGATGATCACGTGCAGCCGGCGGTACTTCTCGGCGTCGGAGTGCGGCTCGTCGCGGGTGTTGATGATGGGGCGCTTCAGCGTGGTCTCGAGGCCGACCTCCACCTCGAAGTAGTCGGCCCGCTGACTGATCTGGAAGCCGTGCTCGTTGCCGTCCTGGCCGATGCCGACCCGGCCGGCGCCGGTCACCACCTGCCGGGAGACGAAGAACGGGGTCAGATGGCGCACGATGTCCGAGAAGGGGGTCTCCCTCTTCATCAGGTAGTTCTCGTGCGTGCCGTAGGACGCGCCCTTGTTGTCGGTGTTGTTCTTGTAGAGGTGGATCGGCTGGGCCCCCGGGATCGCGGCGGCCCGCTCGGCGGCCTGCGCCATCACGCGCTCGCCGGCCTTGTCCCAGAGCACCGCGTCCATCGGGTTGGTGATCTCGGGTGAGCTGTATTCGGGATGCGCGTGGTCGACGTAGAGCCGGGCACCGTTGGTGAGGATCACGTTGGCGAGGCCGATGTCCTCGTCGGTGAGCTGGCTGGAGTCGGCGGTCTCACGGGCGAGGTCGAAGCCTCGCGCGTCGCGCAGCGGATTCTCCTCCTCGAAATCCCAGCGGGCGCGGCGCGCCCGGTGCATCGCCGCCGCGTAGGCGTTGACGATCTGGGACGAGGTGAGCATGGCATTGGCGTTGGGTTGACCGGGGACGGAGATCCCGTACTCGGTCTCGATGCCCATCACTCGCCGTACGGTCATGCGGCCCTCCTTGCCCGGCGGCGCTCCCGTCCGGGAGCGGCGCTCAAGTACCGCTGCTTGGTTCCCGCGCGTGCGGTGCCCGTTCCCGCACTGCGCGACTCGGCGGTACGGCAGAGCCTAGAGCGCCTCTGCGCCGGTGGGGAGATCAATTACGTCATTGTTCGGGTGAGGCCGGAAGTACCGGGAAAGCGGCCGGCTGCGGATGCCCTGCCGGGCATCCGC
>NZ_JBEXWB010000254.1:0-9475 GCF_040629645.1 Streptomyces sp. NPDC005899
GATCACCGATTGCCTTCGAGAACGCCCTCCACCTCACACCAACTACGCTGGCACAAGCCGCATAACCCGTGTTCAGGATCCGGGGTCAAGGCCCAGGCGCCCTCGGCACCGATCTCAACCCGCGGCATGTCACCGGATCACGGTCAGGGCCTGCGGTAGGTCTTGCAAGCCAGGTCGACGTAGTTGCCGTCATCCAGACAAACCTTGATCGTGGCAGCCCCACCCGGAACATCGGCGGGAACGTTGAGAGTGAAGCCGGCCGTCTGCTCGCAGATGATGCTCGTGCCGCGGCTGCCCAATTGCTTTCCATTGGCGTCGTAGGTGTACATCCAGGTCGCCCGGCATCCGCTGGAGCTGATGGCTCGGTGCTCACCCGCTAGAGTGACCGACCGGTTGTACCAGGTGGCCGTGCCCTGGGTGTAGGTGGCCCCGAAAGGGACATTGATCCCCGGGGTGGTGGGGTACTCGACGGCCTGCGCGCTCGTCGCCGGTAGCCCGAGGAGCATGCCAGTCGTCAGAGCCGCGATGCCAAGGCCGGTAGCGATCTTAATAGGACGCATACGGTCTCCCAGGAGAGAAGCCAAAACGCAGAAGAAGCCCTTCCAACCTGACCAGTGGACACCCGCACGTCTACGAACTATCCAGCCACATCAACCTCCGGGACCCCAAGTTCGAGCTGCGTTCGACACCGAACGCTCTGCCACCACAGTCCTGGGCGGACCGTCTTCCTGGCGCCGCACCGTATCTCGCGGCACGTCACCTCGTTCGCCTCAAGGCTGTCGTTCGCGGCCCCTCTAACGAGCTGGCAGGGCCAACGTCACCGCTAACCATGCACGAGCTCGTAAGTCAGGACCCTTCTTCAGCGAGCGGGTATGACCAGGTCGGGGCGGTGCGTGACTCCCCGCGTGTAGCGAGGAAAGCCGCCCCTTGGCACACCTCAAGGAATGCAGGTCAGGGCGTCACGCTCGTTTGACGCATGGGGGACGAGATGTTGCCTACCGAGAGGATAAAACATTTCAGACCTGCGGCTTTCGATGTCTCGTTCCCTATGACGTGTTTTTGATGACCTGCCACGTGGAGTGTGTGGCGATTCTTGAGCCGGTCGCGAAGAACGCCTGACCTGCGATTTCGTTGCCCTGGTAGTGAGGTTGACCTATTTCCCTGCATGTAGTGGGTCGAGGGGCTGGATCGAGCCCTGCAGTTGCCTGACCTGCGACTTCTTAAGGGGTGCGGTCGATTCGGCGGCGCTTTCTGGCTTCTTTCGGGAATCTTGACGCTCATATGACGCTCGAACTCTGGACGGGGACGAGTGGAGGAGACCGAGGCGTGGCCGGCCGGCGTCGCCTCCGAGAAGGTTATCGACTTGGCGGGGGATCAGCGGCGTCCGTCTGGACGCTGCCGAAGAACGGGCCGAGCCCGTCCGCCGCTCCGGGACGGTGCTTCCGTGGCGTGGTGGGTGACGATGCCGGGTTCGTGACCCCTGGCCAGGAGCCCTGAGCCGAGGCCGTCAAGGACTGACGAGCGTATCGCCACAGCGACGGCGTGGCTTGCGGGGGCGGGGAGGAAGGTGATTCGCCTTGGCGGTCCGCCGTGCCGGCGGTCGGCCGCCGGGATCCTGTGGACGGCAGGGCGGCCTCACGAACTGCCGAGGTCGGTGAACGTCCATTTCACGTCGTACAGGGCGAGTTGGGCGATGATCCGGCGGCGCCGGCCGGGGTCGGCGACGGGAGGCAGGGAAACCGTTGGGCGGCCGTCTACCAGTTCGCATCGGATCTGTTCGTCGGGGAAAGAGATGCCGAGACCGGCCAGGGCTGTGGAGATCGCGCGGCGCGTGGAGTCGAGGCGCAGAGGGACCTTGGAAGGTTTGCCGATGTCGGTCACTGGCAGCACCGGAAGCACGATGACGTCCTTGGGGGCTGCGGCTCGCTCGGGTACGTGCTGCGCGGCGAAGGCGACCAACTCGTCGGGCCCGGTGGCGGTCGTGCCGGGCCTGAGGGTGACGTAGGCGACGGGGACCTCGCCGGAGTGGGGGTCGGGGCGCCCGACGGCGCTTGCGCCGGTGACGGCCGGGTGGGTGAGGAGGGCATCCTCGATTACGGCGGGGTCTATGTTGTGGCCGCCGCGGATGATCAGGTCCTTCGCGCGGCCGAGCAGGTGGATGAAGCCGTCGGAATCCACGCGTGCGAGGTCGCCGGTGTTGAGCCAGCCGTCGCGCACGCTGCCGAGGGTGTCCATGCGCGGTCCGGTGTCGTCGTGCCCGACGACGTAGCCGGGGAAGACGGTGGGGCCGCTGATGGCGAGGACGCCGGGTTCCCCCTGCGGGAGGTCGTGCCAGGTGCCGTCGCTGCCGATCCGTACCGTCTTCACCTGCTGGTAGGGCATGCGCTGGCCCGCGGCCTCCGGGCGCTGGTGCTCGTACAGGAAGCTCCGAGCGCTGCCGCAGGTGGCTTCGGTGAGACCGTACCCCTGGCAGAGCGGGACGCCGGTGTGGTGCTCGAACGCCGCACGTACCGCCGGCGGCAAGGAAGACGCGCCGACTATGGCGAAGCGCAGCGAGGTGATGTCCGCGTCGAGCGGCCTCCGGGCGAGGCCGGCGTAGACGGTCGGGACCGCGGACAAGGTGGCGATCCGGAAGTGCGCGACGATCTTCCAGAAGACTGCGAACAGCGCTGGTTCGCGGTAGCCCAGGGGGCCGGTCCACACGGTGTGCTGACCGCGGAACAGCGGCGCCAGCAGGGTGACGACCAAGGCGTTGACGTGGAACAACGGCAGCCCGGCGAAGACCACGGAATCGGAGTCCAACGTGCTGTTGGCAGCGATCATCCAGGCGTCTGTCACCTCGTTGGCGTGGGTGTGTGCGGCCAGCTTGGGGGCGCCGGTGGTGCCGCCGGTGTGGAAGTACGCGGCCAGGTCGCCGGCCTTCGGAGGCACCACACCAGGAAGGAGCTCTGTCGGCTGGCCGGCGGCCTCGACCTGCAGATAGGCGACGTGCACCCCCTCGACCCGTTCGAGTTCGGGGGCGGGACCGGGTGCGCCGACCGGACGCAGGGCGAACAGCGCTGAGCAGCCGAGTGACGCCGCCGCGGTGCGGGCCGTCCGCCATGCCTCGGCGTCGAGTTCGGGTCCGGCCGCGACCAGGACCCTTGCCCCGCCCAGACCCAGCAGCCGTTCGGCGTGCTCGACGGCGAGTGCCGGGTTGACCGGTGCCGCACAGCCCGCGAGCTGGGCGGCCAGGAGGGTGGCGGGCAGAAGGCCGGCGTTGGGGGTCAGCAGGCCCACGGCGGTGGTACGGCGGACGCCGTGTCGGTGGAAGAGGTTGGCGATGCGGTGCACTTGATCGCGCAGTTGCTCGAAGGTCAGGGTCTCGCCGCGCGTCCACTGCTCCGCGCTGGGCAGCGTGGTGAGAGCCGGCCGGTCGGGCCACAATGCGGCGGCGCGTGCCAGTACGTCGTACGTGGAACCGGGCAGGCCGCGGTCCTCGAGCGCGATGGACTCGATCGTCGTCAGCGCGCCCGGCCGGTCGTATGCCGGCCAGAGCAGATCGGGTTCAGGGGCGTTCACAGGAGTTGCCTCTCGACGGTGGGCTGATCGGTGGTGGGGGCCCATCGCGCGTTCCTGCGTGGGCGGGGGCGTCGGCACTGCTCGCCGGGCTACGGCATGCCGTCCTCGATCTGGGCGTACGACCAGGGGCGGGGGTCTCCAGTGCCCTGCCGATGCGGAAGACGGCGGGGTCGTCGTAGGGGTGGCCGAGGATCTGGAGGCCGGTGGGGACTCCCCAACCCGACGTTCCGGAGGGAACGTTGAGCACGGGACAGCGGTTGTGGATGTTGCAAGGCGTGGTCACGGCGCTCCACAGGGTGTCGGCCACTCCCTCGCCGTGCACCACGACCTTGTCGCTCGCGAGGTCGTCGCCCGCGTGCCAGCCGGGGACGGCGGTGGTGGGGCAGATCGGCGGCCGGGATGCGGGTGGAGCCCCCGATGTCGCAGGCCGAGGCGAGCAGGGTCGTACCGGCGGCGAGGGAGGCGCCCGCACCGCCGGAGGACCCACCGGGGGTGAAGTCGGGGTTCCAGGGGTTGCGGGTGATGCCCCACATACGGGAGTGCGTGTAGGTGCTGAGGGAGAACTCCGGGGTCGTCGTGCGGGCGTGGATGATGCCGCCCGCGCCGAGGATGCGGTCGATCACGGGAGCGTTCTCCGTGGCGATGCGGCCCTCGTGGGCGAGAGAACCTTCGGTCAGGGTGCGGCCCACGATGGCGTGCTTCTCCTTGGCCGCGACTGGGATGCCCTCCAGCGGACGGGGGGGGGCCAGGCCGTCTTCGCCGAGGTAGCGGGCCTCAGCGTGCCGGGCCTGTTCCAGGGCCTCGTCGCAGAGTCGCTCGGTGAAGGCGTTGATGTGCGGTTCGACCTTCTCCACACGCTCGATGACGGCCCGCATGAGTTCGACGGGCGACAGCGCACGGCCGGCGAAGAGCTGAAGCGCGTCGGTGGCGTTGAGGTGGACGAGGTCATCGCCGGCGGGGGTGTGGCTGGACATGGGTGTGACGTCCTTCCCGTGCGGAGGCTGAGGCCGATCGGTCGGTAAGCCGGCCGGTCGGTCGGCTGTCGTCCGGCGGTGGTGCCAGCCTCAGGGACTGGCCCCGCCCGGCCTGCAGATTGCATGAATCCGCCAGGGCCGGGGGCGGTGTGCCGGAAAGCGCAGCCGCGGGCTCGGGTAGGAGCGACTCGGACGGGACCCGGAGGGAGATGGCGGATCGGAGGTGGGTGGTTCAGACGATCGGATGCCACGGGTCGACCGGCACGCAGCCGGTGCTCCGGCCGTCGTCCCCGAGCAGGCGGCCCATGCGCTTGATCCAGCGCAGGTTCACCGCTCGGTTGCGTACGCGCAGGGAGCTGATCCGCGCGGCGGCCTGGACCTCGTAGCGACCAAGGTCGTCCAAGGCATGCAGCCACACCACGCTCAGCAGGTTCGCCTCGGCGGACACCGACGCCGCCATACGAGTGCTCCGCAGGCGGCTCAATTCATCGCCCGCAGCCATGAGCTGGGCGGGTGGCACGGACATCCAGAGCGTCGCCGAGCTGCGCCAGCCCGCGTACAGGTGGGCGGCGTCGCAGCGCAGTACCGCTCTGCCGCCCTGGAGCAGAGAGTGCAGCGACCGTCGCACCGTTGACTCCGGACGGCCCAGCTCGGCGGCGATCGAGGTGACGGAGCGGCGGCCGTCCTCGGCGAGGACGCGCAGCAGGATGCGGTCCTCGGGCGTGAGCGTGGCCGCGCCGGCGGTGTGGGCGCCGCCGTCCTCGGTCTCCGTCAGGTCGCGCCTCTGGTCGCGGGAGAGGGAGTCCATGCGCCACTCGCTGCCGTCCCGGTGCACGTGCTGCACCAGGTGGGTGCGCGTGGCCGTCACCGCCTCGATACGGCCGAGGGCGAGTACGTACCCGCTCATCAACGACATGGTCGCCGTGGCCACCGTCAGGAGCAGGTCGCAGGATCCCGCCACCAGTTCCACGCTCATCGCCTGCGGGTGCCGGGCCAACTGGTCGGCCAGGGCCTCCCGGGCTTGCGGCACGCACGTCACCTCGATCAGGGCGAGGGCGCCGTAGGTGACCTGGGAGGGCGACGCGTAGCAGGTGACCCATGCCTCACCGGAGTTCCGCAGCCGGGACCAGCGGCGCGAGAGCGTTGCCGCGTCCACGCCGAGCGGGCGGGCCAGCTGCGCCCAGGGGGCGCGGGGCGCCATCTGCAGGGCGTTGACGAGGGCGAGATCGAGTTCATCGAGTGTTCCCCGGGACGGGGTGGTGGCGGCCCTGGGGCCGACGGGCCCTGCGGATTCATGCATGCGATCACCTTTCCGATGCGGATTCTTGCAATTGCGGGGTCGGGAGGGAAGTGACCTGTTCTGTATGCCGCAACAGACCGCAGCACTGCCCGCGCTCCCAGACCCCGGCCCGGCCCCGCCCACAGCCCCTCCAAGTCCCCGGCCCGTACCAGAGCTTCGCCCCTCCCAGCCCTCGGCCCCTTCTCAGTTCTCAGTCCTGGAGAGTCCTCCATGCCCTGTTCGCGGTTCCTCTCCGGCGCCATCACGGTTGCCGCCACCTCCCTCCTGGCCTCCGCCTGCACCACCGGCCCGACCGGCGGTCCTTCATCGAGCGGCGACAAGGGCCGGGCCACAGTCAAGGTCGGATTCACCTCCGACGTCACCTCGTTCGACCCGGCGAAGGGCGCGGGCTCGACGGACTATGCCCTCACGTCGTTGCTGTACCAGCCGCTGATCGGCCAGGACGACGGCGGTACGTTCGTCGCCGCTCTCGCCGACACCTGGACGTCCACGCCGACGAAGACCTCGCTGACGCTGAAGAAGGGCCAGACCTGCTCCGACGGATCGGCGCTCACCGCCTCGCAGGTCGTCGCCTCCCTGAAGCGCTACCGGGCGAACTCGGCCGGCGCCCTGCTCACCTTCGGCGCCGCGAACACAGGGGAGAAGACCACGATCACCGGCGACGAGACGACCGGCACCGTCACCATCACCACCGCCACCCCGTGGGGCGAGGTCCTCGCCGGCCTGTCCGGCACCGCCGCCGGGATCGTCTGCAAGGCCGGCCTCGACGCGGGCGCCGCCGCGCTCGCCCGGGGCGCCGTCAAGGGCGCGGCCACCGGACCGTACGAAATGGGTACGGCACGGCGCGGCACCTCGTACGAACTGCGGCTGCGCAAGGGATTCAAGGCGTATCCGCGGTTTGCCTCGATGCCCGCAGGGGAGCCGGCCGACCGCCTGCGAGTCCAGATCTCGAAGAACGAGTCGACCCTCGCCAACCAGTTGCAGACCGGCGCCCTCGACCTGGCCCCCCTCACAGGCACGGACGCCACGCGGTTCACGGACAACGACACGTTCACGGTGAGATCCGCGCCGTTCATCCGCAACTACATCGCCTTCAACCAGCGCCCCGGGCACCCGGGCGCCGCCCCGAAGGTCCGCAAGGCGATCGCGCAGGCGGTCAGCGTCAAGGCGTTCAACAACGTCTTCGGCGGCACCGGACAGCCCCTCACCTCGTACGTGGACGAGAAGGCGGCGTGCGTCTCCACCGACGACTCCCTGCTGACCAGGACGGACACGGCTGCGGCGAAGCAGGTACTGAAGGGCGTCAGCATCAAGCTGGAGGGATCCAACGCGGTCGCCGGCGGCGCAGGCAACTCCTACATCGCCGAGGCCCTGCGCGCCGCCGGCGCCGAGGTGAAGCTCACCAACGCCGACAACGCCGCCTGGGCCACCGACGTCACCGCCAACCAGGGAGACTGGGACGCCACCGTCTTCCCGCTGATCAGCGGCACCCTCGCGCGCGGTGGCACCTACTTCCTGGGCCCCGAACCAACGAACGGCGGCCTCAACTACGGTGCGGTGAAAAACGCGGCTTACGCCGAGAACTACGTCGCCGCGACCTCCACCACGGACCGCAACGCCAAGTGCGCCGCCTGGCAGAAGGCGCAGGAGGCGCTGCTCAAGGCCAACGACGTGATCCCGCTGGCCACGGTCGACGTGCACTACGTCGCCCGCAAGGGCGTCTCCTTCGCGATGCCGGGCGGATCCCTCTCCGTCTCCACGCTCCGGATCACCGGCTGATGGCGGCGGCATCGGCCGTCGGGACGGCCTCGGGGGCCGGGCGCTCGGCGCGGTTCGGCCCCTGGGGCACCTTTCTCCTCCGGCGTCTCGTTGGGCTCACCGCCGTCGCGGTCACGCTCGTCGCCGGCACGTTCCTCATGGCGGGTTGGTGAGCAACCTGTCTACCAGCCGGGGCCCTGGTGGACCGAGCGGCGCCCTGACGTATCGCGGGTAAGGCCAGCACCCACGGCGGGCTGCTGCGGGGCAGGCGCGGGGTCAGGCGGCTGGATGGACGCGGGACCGTTGTTCCGGGCCATGATGCTGCCCCCTTGAGTTGAGAGCCTGTTCTTGCACCGCGTTCCTCGCGAATCCGGCGGGCCGGATGAATCTGGCGATGAGGGCGCATGTCCCTCCGGGGATGCGGTTCTCCGGCCGAGGGTGACGTTGGTGGCGCCGCCCGATCACCCCATGGACGGGGGGCTTGGGGACCTACGGGCCCGCGGACCGCCCTCCTGGCCCGGCACCAAAAGCCGCCTTCAGCCCGGTTTGGGCACCATTCGACGCAGGCCTCTGCGGTCGTAGTACCGGGTCACGAGAAAACCGAAGACGACCGCGCCGATGATGCCGACGCCGATCATGATCCATCCCCGGGTGAGCCCCGCGTCAGCGCGGGCGTCGAAGTACAGGATCGCTCTGACGCCCGAAGCGAGCTGGTGCATCGGCTCGAAGAGGGCGAGGAAGCGGTAGAAGCCCGGCACCGCCTCGAGCGGGATAGTGGCCCCTGAGGACGGCAGGGCCAAGGCGATGAAGACGAACATCGACACGAGCTGGCCGATGTTGCCGAACGCCGCGTTGATCGACTGCACGCCAAGGCCCACCGCCAAGCAGGAGCAGTAGGAGAACAGCGCCAGCATGAAGAGGTGGGGTGCGTCCATACCCAGGATGCTGATGCAGGCGATCATGACCAGTGCGGTGACGGGGACGCACAACCCGGCGGTCATACCCATTTTGAGCAGCAGCGTCTGCGTTCGGTTGATCGGGACAGTAGGCCTGCGTGAGTGCCAGGGACCGATCTCCGCGTCTGCGTAGCCAAGAGCGGTGTCGACGGAGCTGTGAATGATGTTGCCGCCGAGAAAGCCCGTCAGCACCAGCAGCAGCACGTAGTAGAAGGCGCTCAGTCCCAGCCCGCTGTGCGACCCGATCGGATGGCCCACACGGGTGTCGACCGCGACCGGGTCGGCGAGCAGCAGACGCGTGGCGGACGGCGCCCGCGCGAATTCCGGTGAGGCCGACAGTTGTTTGCCGATGGCCGATGACGCCTGGTGCGCGGCCTGCTCGCTGATCTTGCCGGCCATCGACGATCCGAGGCTGCCCAGGCCCGGATTGGTCAGCACTGTCAGGGTGGGCCGACTGGCGTGTGTGCCGGCCAGCGAGCGCACCGCGGAGGTGAAGTCGGGGGGAATGACCAAGGCGCCGTAGACCTTCCCGGAGTCCAGTTCGTCCTGCGCGGAGCCATGGCCGAGGCGGCGCCACCGCACATCGTCGTTCGACGTGGAAGCGATGATCTCATCGCTCACCTCGGTGCCCAGATTCTTCCGTGACCCTGGCAGCGGCATGCCGGTGTCCTGGTTCACCAGGGCGATCGGCAGCCGGTGCAGGCTGCTTTCCGGCGTGAGAATACCGCCCATGTACAGCAAGGACAGCAGCAGCGCGAGCAGCCCGGTGAGCACACCGGGAGCGATCCACAGTTTGCCGTGGCGCAGCACACCCGCGGCGTTCGTGACGGCAGAGGGCTGAGTGCGGTCGGAAGCCATGGTGCTCCTCAAGATCTCGGCTGCGGGGCTCGACCGTGCGACCGCCCCGCCCCGGGCGACGTCGCCCG
>NZ_JBEXWB010000255.1:0-9458 GCF_040629645.1 Streptomyces sp. NPDC005899
GGCCGCCCGCCGACCGCGGACGCCTGGTGGGATCGGCGAGGCGGGCCGTGCCGGACTGCGTGCGGACGATCACGCCGGGGGTGAACGGCCGCAGGCGCAGGTCGCGCAGGGCGAGGCGGCGGCGCACCTGGGGGTAGGAGGTGTTGAAGACCTGGAAGCCGCGGTCCAGCAGGAAGCCGTCCCTGCGGTCCGTGCGCATGCGTCCGCCCACGCCGTCGGCGGCCTCCAGCAGCTCGACGCGCCGTCCGGCGCGGCTCAGGTCGAGCGCGCAGGCGAGGCCCGCGAGGCCCGCGCCCACGACGACGGTGTCGGGTCGCCGGCGTCCCTGGTCGGTCGTCATCCGTCTCCTTCGCGCTCCGATGGCCCGGTCCGCCGGACGGACCACGCCCGCCGCCCGTCCGGGCGGCTCACCCGTCCGTGTCCCCGGCTACGTGACCGTCCGGGCGTCCGCGGCGGGCAGGGCGCACGCCGCCGTTCCCCCGGGCAGACGATGGCGGTTGCCGGCCACCAGCCGGTACATCCGGTGGGCCGCCCAGCTCGCGGGCGGCAGGCAGAGGAGGGCCCCCAGCACCGGCCACCCCCCGCGCGAGCGCAGGAGGAGCTTGGCGACGGCCTGGGCCCCGCCGTGCACCGTGCCCGCCGGTGTCACCCACAGCACCTCGTGTTCGGCGCGCTCCCGTGTCGTGCCGAGCGCCTCCAGATCGGCCCACTGCCACGGGACGCGTGCGCAGCGCGGGCGCAGGAACCGCTCGACGGCCCTCACCGAACTGGTGCAGAAGCCGCAGTCGCCGTCGTAGACGAGCACGGGCCGCGTCCGTCCGGGGTCGTCTCGTTCGCCGGTGCCGGGGCTCATGCCCCGACGCTACCTCGCCCGCCCGTGGCCGTGGACGAGGCGCGGCGGGGCCGCGCCGGCGATCCGCCGCCCCGGTCCCGTACCGTTGGTCATGAGGCACCGGACAGTGGAAAGGCACAGTGGAGAGGCCATGCGCACCCCCCGGCAGGACGGCACGGACCAGGAGGCCGAGGCGCTCTTCGGCGTAGAGGAGCTCCGTACCGGTCCCGAGGTGCGACGGGCCCCGGGGCCGCTCTTCCGCGACTCGGAGCAGGCCCGCCGGATGCTGGCGGTCAGGGAGATCCACGCCGAGCCGGGGGCGGCTGCCTCACCGCGGGGCCTGCGGATCCTCGCCCGGTTCCCGGACGCCGACGTCGTGCCCACCGACTCGCACTGGCGCATCCCCGCGCTGCACGGCAACGAGGGCAACGCCGAGCGCTGGGTGCGGATCAAGAGCACGGTCCTGGTCCTCGGCGAGAAGAAGACACTGACCGTACGGCCCAACGGCCGGTCGGCCGACTTCATCGCCCCCGGGGCCGCCAACGGGTGTGCCATGGCCTGCGCCTACTGCTACGTCCCGCGCCGCAAGGGGTACGCCAACCCGATCACCGTCTTCACCAACGTCGACCGCATCATCGCCCGGCTGGCCCGTCACGTCGCCGGCCAGGGACCCAAGCTTGAGCCGAACCAGTGCGACCCCGGCGCGTGGGTCTACGACATCGGGGAGAACAACGACTGCTCGGTCGACGCGTTGATCAGCGAGAACACCGACGACCTGGTGCACGCCTTCGCCCGGTGGCCCACGGCCAAGGCCTCGTTCGCGACGAAGTTCGTCAATCCGGACCTGCTGCTCCTCGATCCCCGTGGCCGCACCCGGATCCGCTTCTCGCTCATGCCGCCGGACGACTCGCGGCTGCTGGACATCCGCACGAGTCCGGTGGAGCAGCGCATCCGGGCGGCGGCGGACTTCGTCGAGGCCGGCTACGAGGTGCACTTCAACCTCTCCCCCGTCGTGATCAGGCCCGGCTGGGAGCAGGCGTGGTCGGGGTTGCTGCGGCACATGGACGACGTCCTGCCCCGGTCGGTCAAGGAGCAGGCGGCCGCCGAAGTGATCATGCTGACGCACAACCGGGAGCTGCACGACGTCAACATGGCCTGGCACCCGCGCGCGGAGGACGCCATCTGGCGGCCCGACATCCAGCAGGCCAAGCGCTCGGAGAACGGCGGCGTGAACGTGCGCTACCGCAATGCCACCAAGGCCGCGGCGGTGGAGACCGTGCGCCGTCTGGTGCGCGACCACGCCCCGTGGCTGCCGATCCGCTACGCGTTCTGAGCGGGGGCCCGCGGACGGCTCCGCCGCCGGGCCGCCGGGGGCCGGGCTTGCGGCAGCCGGGCTTCCGGGGCCGCCGGGACCTCAGCCCACCACCGGCAGTTCCAGGACACCCGTGTCCCCGGGGGAGCTGACGACGGTCACCGGCTTGACGCCCCGGTTGCCGAAGTACGCCGTGTCGCTCCCTGCGATGACGAACCTCAGCCGGTGGCCCGCCTCGAACCGGTGGACGATCCCCGGGAGTTCCACGGTGAACGGCCGGGTCACGTCCGGGACGCGCACCGGGGCGACCAGGCGGTTGACCAGCTTCTGGGACCCGTCGGGCGACACGTCGTACACCTTGGTGAACAGGACCAGCTTGTCCGCGGCGTCCCCGCTGTCCTGCACCCGTTCCGCCGTGGGCGAGTCGACCCGGAGTGTCGCCTTCGGTGCCCCGACGACGTCCAGCGGCGCGGCCAGCGGGGCGCTGGACCAGCCGAGGTGGGTGCCCCCGGTGTCGTACGGCGCGGGGTCCGGGAGGCCGATGAGACCGGCCAGCGAGCTCTCGGAGTGGCTGGTCGGCAGCAGCCAGTTGGTGTACCGGCGGCTGCCGCGGGCGACCTCCGGCCGGCTGTCCACCAGGGTGCCGTCCCCGGAGAGGTACATCGTCCGGCTGAGGCCCGGCACGGCGGCGGCGGTGCCGTAACCACTCGTCCAGTCGCGGTAGTAGGCGAAGTCCGGCCCGGTGCCGGCGTCCTGGTCGTGGTGGAGGTAGCGGTCGAACCACCCGAGGATCCGCCGACCGACGTAGCTGGTCTCCAGATTGCCGGTGGCGAGGTCGAGTTCGCCCGGCACCTGGCCGCCGCTGTGGCCCCAGGCCTGCCAGATCATCTTCGTCGTGGTGCCCCGCGCCAGGAGTGTCCGGTAGGTGGCCGTGGCCTCGTTGAGGTTGAAGAGGCTGTCGGCCTGGCCCTGGACGAGGAGGGTGGGCGCGGTGACCCGGTCCAGGTACGAGGCCGGAGAGACGCTGCGGGCGTACGACAGCATGGCGTCGGTCCGGCCGGCCGGGTAGCGGCCTGAGTTCAGGAGGCGGATGGTGTCGCAGGCCCGGGGGGCGAAGTGCGGGCAGGTGAGGTTCCCGAAGCGGGACGGGTCCAGGCTCGGGACCAGGAGCGGCTGCGCCTCCCCCATCAGGTAGAAGCCGTTGGTCCACTGCCACTTGAAGACACCGGGGGTGTCCGAGGAGACGCCCCGGGACGCCCCGGTGGCATTGGGTGCGAGTGAGTACGCCAGGTCGTTCCAGGTGATCAGGGGCACGAGCGCGTCCACCCGGTGGTCGACGGAGGCGGTGGCCAGCTGGACGGCGCCGCCGTACGAACCGCCGATCATGCCGACCCTGGGGTCCCCCGGTCCGTCGTCCGTCACGTAGTCGGCCCTGGTGCCGTCGTCGGCCGCGCGCGTACCGGCGAGGAAGTCGAGGAGGCCGGAGGCCGCCCTGCCGTCGATCGCCGGGTCGTCGAGCGTGATGAGGCAGCCGGACCCGCCGAACCCGAGGCCGGAGTAGACGAGGCTCACGTAGCCCCGGGAGGCGAAGGCCCTGCCGATGGCGTCGGTGGAGCCGTCGGACTTGCTGCCGCCGAAGCCGTTGGTCGCGAGGACCGCGGGGGCGGGGTGCTCGGCGTCGACACCGGACGGGCGGTACAGGTCCGCGTCCACGGTGCAGGACCGGTCACCCGCGTGCACGGTGAACTCCAGGGGCACGACGGTGTATTCGGACGCGGCCGACGCGTGGCCCGCCCCGGTCAGCGCGAGCGGGGCCGCGAGCGCCGCCCCGGCGAGGAAGGTGAGTGGACTGCGGAACCTGGAGACAGCGCGCGACACATGGACCTCCGTACCGAGGAACCTTACCGACTGGTAAGTACCGGGCGGGACCATGCTGTGACACACGTCATACCGCTGTCAACGCGCGGGGCCCGGTTTCTGACGGGTGAACAGTGCGGTGGCGCGACGCGGTGGTTCACACCAGCGCGGGCACCTCGACGGTGAGCGTGCAGCGGCCGCCGTCCGCCGGCGCGTCCAGCACCGCCGGCACACCCAGCGGGACGGTCAGGGAGGTGGGGCAGTGGCCGAAACCCAGCTCCTCCACCACCGGCACGCCGAGCCCGCCGAGGCGGTCGGCGAGCACGGCCCGCACCCGCTCGTACGGCCCGCACTGCTCCCACGAACCGCAGACGACCCCGGATATCCCCTCGAACGCCCCACTGCGCAGCAGCCGGGTCAGGGTGCCGTCGAGGCGGTACGGGTCCTCCGCGACGTCCTCGACGACCAGGATCCCGCCCCGGGCCGAGGTGCGCGCCCCCGGGGTCCCCGCGTCGGCGGCGAGCAGGCTCGCGCAGCCCCCGTAGGTGACCCCCCGTGCCGTGCCGGGCACCAGGGCGGTCGCCGTGCCCAGGCCCAGCACTCGCGCCGACTCGGGCGTGAACAGGGTGGAGCGCAGGGCCTCCTGCGTGGCGGTGTCCGTCAGGAACACCTCGGCCGCGACCATGGGTCCGAGCAGTGTCGAGAAGCCGGCCCGCAGCGCGAACGCCTCGTGCAGCACGGTGATGTCGCTGTAGCCGACGAACACCTTCGGCCCGGCCTCGCGTATCGCCGGCCAGTCCAGGAGGTCGACCATGCGGTGCGCTCCGTAGCCGCCCCGGGCGCACAGCACGGCGTCCACCGACGGGTCGCACCACGCCTCCTGGAGGTCGCGGGCGCGGGCCTCGTCCGTGCCGGCCAGGTGGCCCAGCTCCGGGTGGACGTCCATGACGTGGGGGCCGGTCACCGGATCGAGGCCCCAGCCGCGCAGCAGGTCGAGGCCCTTGGCCAGCCGGCCGGCGGGCACCGGACCGCTGGGTGCGACGACCGCGACCCGGGCGCCGGGCCGGAGCCGGGCGGGCCGGGCGAGGGGACGCAGACTCAACGCCTCAGCTCCAGTCGCGGCACGTCGGAGCGTTCGATCCCGAACGTCTGGGCGTAGAGGGAGAGTTCGGCCTCCAGTGCCCGGCTCAGGGTGTCCGCGCGGCGGAAGCCGTGGCTCTCGCCCTCGAAGGCGAGGTACGCGTGCGGGATGCCGCGGCCCTCGACCGCCGCGACGAACCGTTCGCACTGGGCGGGCGGGCAGATCGGGTCGTCCAGCCCCTGGAGCAGGACGAACGGCGCGGTCAACCGGTCGGCCCGGTGAACGGGCGAGCGTTCCCGGTAGCGCTCGGGCACCTCGGCGAGCGGGCCGACGAGCGACTCCAGGTACCGCGACTCGAAGTCGTGCGTCTCACCGGTCGCCCACGCCTCCAGGTCCAGGATCGGGTAGCTGATCGCCCCGCAGGCGTACACGTCGGTGGTCGTGAGCGAGACGGCGGCGGTCCAGCCGCCGGCGCTGCCGCCCCGGACGGCGAGCCGGTCGCGGTCGGCCGAGCCCTCCGCGGCCAGCGCCAGGGCCACGGCCGCGCAGTCCTCCACGTCGACGACGCCCCACTGCCCCCGGAGCCGTTCGCGGTAGGCCCGGCCGTAGCCGGTCGAACCTCCGTAGTCGACCTCGACGACGCCGATGCCGCGTGAGGTGAAGTAGGCGATCTCCAGGTCGAGGACGAGCGGCGAGCGCCCGGTGGGCCCGCCGTGCACCCGGACGGCGTACGGCGGGCGTTCACCGTCGGGGCCGGTGCGGCCGGGGTGGTGCGGCGGGTACACGTGGGCGTGGACGTCCCGGCCGCCGGGCCCGGTGAAGGTGCGGATCAGCGGCTCGGGGTAGTAGGCCGGGTCGACCGCGTCCTGGTGGGGGGCGCCGATGGTGCGGGTGTGGCCCGTGGCGGTGTCCAGCTCCACCACCTCGTACGAGGTGCGCGGGCTCGCGGCGATGCCGAAGACCCGGGTGTCCTGCACGGCGAGCGTCTCCGCCCACGCGGTCCAGGGGCCTACGGCGTCGACGAGTTCGCCGGTCTCGGGATCGAGCACCCCGAGCGAGGTGGTGCCCCGGCCGTGGATGACGGCGATCAGGCCGTTGCCGAGGAGGTGGAACCAGCGCTGGCCGATCTTCCACAGCGGTCCGCCGAACTCCTCGCCCCGCCCGGGGCAGAGCCGCTCGGCGGGCATGTCCGTGCCGGCCTCCGCACCGGGCCTGACGCGCTGGAGCTCCCACCAGCCACTCGTGTCGGAGACGAACACCAGCGAACCGTCGTGGTCCCACTCCACCTGGACGACGGATTCGTCGCTGCCGCCGACGAGTGGCCGCTCGGCGGTGAAGGTGCCGTCCGGGGTGAGCTCGGCGATCATCACGACCGTGCCGTCCCACGGCATCCGCGGATGGTCCCACGCGATCCAGGCGGCCCGGCGGCCGTCGTGGGAGAGCCGGGGGCCGGTGACGAACCGGTGCCTGCCGTCACCGAGTTCGCGCACGGCGCCACGGTCGCCGGCCGCCGAGCCGTCCAGCGGCACAGCGGCGATCACCCGTCGCACGTCGGTGGGCGACCCACCGGTGAACTCCTCCAGGACGCACCAGACCTCGTCCCGTTCGGGCCGCACCTGCGGCTCGGCCCAGCGCAGACCGCCACCGACGTCCGACACGGGGGTGAGCGGCCACGGCTCCCGGGGACCGTCCGGCGCGTAGGCGTACAGCCTCTGGTCGGCGTGGTGCACGAAGACCACCAGGGGCCCGCCCTCCTCGCGCGCCCGGGCGGTCCACGGCGCTCCGCCGTACTCCATGACCCGGCTCCGGGGGTTCCAGGGCTCGGGGAGCACGGAGGTGGTGGTGCCGTCGGCCCTGCGGCGCACCAGGGCGCGGCGGCCCCCCTCGGCGGGGCGCGGCTCCGTCCACCACACCTCGTCGCCGACAGCTCCGACGAACTCGGGCCGCCCGTCGTGGGCGGCGGCGAGTGCCGCGTCGATCGGCGACGGCCACGTCCCGTACGGCGCTGTGGTCACCATGGTCGGTCCCCCCGTCGGTCAGGCGCTGCGCAGGAAGTGGTCCAGGACCCGGACGCCGAAGTGCAGGGCGTCGACGGGGACCCGCTCGTCGACGCCGTGGAAGAGCGCCTGGTAGTCGAAGCCGACGGGCAGCTTCAGCGGGGAGAAGCCGTAACCGGTGATGCCGAGCCGGGAGAACTGCTTGGCGTCCGTGCCACCGGACATGCAGTACGGGACGACGTGGGCTCCGGGGTCGAACAGCTCGACCGCCTCGCGCATCCTCGCGTACGTCGGTGAGTCCACGGGTGCCTGGAGTGCCACCTCGCGGTGGTCGTACTCCCAGGTCACCCCGGGGCCGGTGAGCCGGTCCAGCGTCTCGCGGAACTCCTCCTCGCCGCCCGGCACCACGCGGCCGTCGACATGGGCGGTGGCCCGGCCGGGGATGACGTTGACCTTGTAACCGGCCTGGAGCATCGTCGGGTTGGAGCTGTTGCGTATGGTCGGCTCGACGAGTTCCGCGGCGGGGCCGAGCTTGCCCAGCAGTTCGTCCACGTCGAAACCGGGCGAGTCCAGGTCGACGGGGATGTGGTGGAGCGCCGCGATCTCGGTGAGGGCGGCCCGCACGGTCGGGGTGAGGCGCACCGGCCACTCGTGCGCGCCGATCCGGGCGACGGCGGCGGCGAGCGCGCTGACGGCGTTGGCCCTGTTGACCTTGGAACCGTGCCCCGCCCTGCCCTCTGCGGTCAGTCTCAGCCAGCCCGTGCCCCGTTCGCCGGCGGCGATGGGGTACAGCGACATCCCGGGCCCGGCGTGGAAGGTGAAGGCCCCGGACTCGCTGATGCCCTCCGTGCACCCCTCGAAGAGATCGGGGTGCGCGTCGGCGAGGAAGCCGGAGCCGTCGTTCGCGCTGGCCTCCTCGTCGGCGGTGTAGGCGATGACGACGTCCCGGCGCGGGCGGACGCCGGCGCGGGCCCAGGCCCGGACGACGGCGAGGACCATGGCGTCCATGTTCTTCATGTCGACGGCCCCTCGGCCCCACACGACGCCGTCACGCACCTCGCCAGAGAACGGGTGCACCGTCCAGTCCGCGGCCTCGGCGGGTACCACGTCGAGGTGACCGTGCACGAGGAGGGCGTCGGCGGAGGGGTCGCTGCCGGAGATCCGGGCGACGACGTTGGTCCGTCCGGGGGTGCGTTCCAGCAGGACGGGATCGAGTCCGGCGCCGGACAGCCGCTCGGCGACGTACTCGGCGGCCGGGCGCTCCCGGCAGGTGCCGTCGCCGCGGTTGGTGGTGTCGATGCGGATCAGCTCGGAGGTGAACGTCACCGCTTCGTCGAGCGCCCTGTCGTCGACCGGACCGGACGGGGTGGTCACGTCAGCCATACTGCTCCTCCACGGCGGACGACACGATCGTCGTCACGGCCTTGAACGTGCGGATTCCGTCGTACATGGTCCCGCTGGTATAGGCGACGCGCCGCTCACCGGTCGGCGCCACGCCGGGAACGACCGTCGCGGCCGCCGCCAGATGTTCGGCGTCGAACTCCAGCTCGACCGTGAAGGAGTCGCCCCGCACGGGTGTGCCGCGTACCGCGAGCGCGGTCGCCTCCTCGGCCGCGGCCCGGATGTCGGCGGCGGTCCGGGCCGGGGTGCGGCAGACGGCGGCGTAGCGCGAGACGTGGTCCTTCACCGCCACCTTGCGGGCACCGGGCGCGTACGCGTCGGCGTCCGCGCAGGTCAGGTCGTCGCCGGTGACCAGGATGACGGGCACCCCGTACTCCGCCGCCACGTGGGCGTTGAGCAGGCCCTCGCTCGCGCGGACGCCGTTCAGCCACACCCCGGTGATGGAGTTGGCGAGGTAGGTGTGGGCGAGCACGCCCTCCGTACCGGCGCCGGTGTGATAGCCCACGAAGGCCACGGCGTCGACGTCGCCGTACTGGACGCCCTCGACCATGGACAGGGACTTGTGCTTGCCGGTGAGCATCTGGACACGGTCGTCGAGCCGCTCCAGGAGCAGGTTGCGCATGCTCCAGTGGGCCTCGTTGACGAGCACCTCGTCAGCGCCGCCGTCGTAGAAGCCGAGCGCCGCCGCGTTCACGTCGGAGGTGAACAGGGAGCGGCACCGCTCCCACTGCGGGGTGCCCGGCAGCACGTCGGCGGGCCAGGTCACTCCGGTGGCGCCCTCCATGTCGGCGCTGACGAGGATCTTCACGGTGCGTGGTCCTGTCGCTGGTCGGTCGGTCCCCCTCCCGCGCCGCGGGAAGAAGATCTTCGTGCCGCCTCACCGTACGCGCCGCGACCGCACCGGGCCAGGGCTCCGGGGAACTGTCACCGGTCCAGTCCGGTGGTGCCGTCCGCCGGACGCCCCGCCCGGCGGACGGC